>NZ_JFJW01000171.1:0-42634 GCF_000611125.1 Cupriavidus sp. SK-4 | reverse complement strand
GGGTGACTGACTTGTGTGTAATCAAATGCCTCTAATGTCCAACGAGTAAATGCGATGAGAATTGGAATAATCGGCACTGGCCATTCCGGCCTCGCACTGGCAGCGATGCTGCTTCGGTCCGGAAAGCACGAGATACGTATTTATTCGGACGGACGCCATAGCGAGAAGCTGTCTGCGATAATGGACGGCGGCGGCCATATGCGATTCGTAGATCAGCCAAATAATGTTGACGCTGCCGGGCAGTGAAGTCCGGCCCGGGCCCGAAGCCAACCAGGAGTTGTTCCTGCTGCGTCGCGAAGCCGACGGTCAGTGGCGATTCGCCCGCTACATTTTCACGACCACCCACTCGCCGGCCCGCCCCGAGTGAACGGCCATGGCCACCTACGCCCTACCTCATGGCTGGTCGCCTTGTGCAGCTCGCCAGCGTTTGACCGGTCCGGCTCAGCGTGAACACCTGAGGGACGTCCCCGTGACCGGACCGCTGCAAAAGCCCGTAAAGCGCGCCACCTTGCGGCGAATGCCTCGCCGCGCCACCCGGCGCCTTGCGGTTTCCGTGAGCGTCAAAATGAGAATCTCATGACAAAGGCACGAATGAACTGAGGTAGCCTTACGTCCCGCGGACGTCCGGTGTTTGCAGACCGCACGCCCTTATCACGGGTTTCCACCTGAATCTCGAATTTCGAAGGTGCAGGATGCCATTACAAGGATCGGCCTGATCCCGCAGCCGCCCAAAGTTGCGGACTGCCAGCTGGGCCCCGTGCAAACGCATCGTATAAACTGGTCAGGCCATCAAACCGAAGGAGTTGACTTGCTGTTCAATCTGGAAGCCGTCTCAGCGCAGCGCCTTTACCGGCTAATCGCTGAGAAGATTGCCGAGAAGATTCGCGCCGGGGAGTTCCCCGTTGGCAGCCGACTGCCTGCAGAACGGGATCTGGCGGAAGCCTTGAACGTCAGCCGCTCGTCGGTGCGCGAGGCTCTGATCGCCTTGGAACTCAGCGGCTACGTCGAAGTGCGCCTAGGAAGTGGCGTTTACGTCACAAACCCGAAGGAGGGAACAGCTGTGGGTTCACCGCCTCCGACCGAGTCCACGGCTTCTTCATCCCCCCGACCCGCGGGCGATGTGGGCCCTTTCGAGTTGCTTGAGGCACGCCTGCTCGTCGAGCCCGAAGTTGCCGCGTTGGCAGCCCAGCATGCCAGCAACCAACAGCTCTCGGTGATTCGGGAAGCCCAAGAGGCCATGTCGGCGAGCGGAGCACCTAGCCATCTCGACCGCGCATTCCATGCAGCAATCGCGGCCGCCTGTGGCAATGCGGCGCTCGAAGCCGTGGTCCTCTCGCTACGCGATTTGAGTGAAGCCAGCCCAGTCTATCAGCGCCTGGACAAGCACTTCATCGGCCGCAAGGCCTGGAATGCTGCGTTGGTCGAGCACGACCGAATCACTAGCGCGATCCTTGAACGGGACCCAATCCGCGCGCGTCATGAAATGTACGCTCATCTGATTGCTATCATGGCGCGGCTGCGCGAGGACTTCGGTGACAGCCTGTCTTCATCCAGGCGCAAGGTTACTCCCAAGAAACGCGCGCCCAGTGTCAGCGACCGGAGTTCCAGAAACGCAACTACCGAAGTGGAGGATGCCACCGACCTGGTCGACGCTGAGGCACTTGCGCAGCACGCGTCTCGGACCGCCGCCCGGCGCAAGGTATGAGTCCCACGTAGTGCTTCGCTCCGTGTGCCCGCCGGCCGTTCGCTCAATGCATCTTCACGCGTGGTCGTGTACCTCGAGAGAATAATCGCGCCAGCGTGTCAAGCGCCGCTCTAGGTAAGCCATGTAGCGCTCGCTGGTGCATCTGGTACAGCGACATATACATCAGCCTGGCGAAATAGCCCTCCAGCCACAGGTTGCCGCGAATCAAGCCCCCCATAAGATTACCGACCGTACTGTGTCGACCGAGCGAGACGAGGGACCCGAAGTCTCGGTATCGCCAGGGCTTCAATGGCTTGCCCGCGAGCCGCCGGATGAGTCCCTCGGCCAAGTGCGAGGCCTGCTGATGAGCCGCCTGTGCCCGAGGGGGCACCAATACTCCAGCCTCGCGCCCTAGCCACGGACAGGCCGCGCAGTCTCCAATGGCAAATACATGCTCGTCGAGCGTGGTCTGCAGCGTCGGGCCGACCCGTAGTTGATGGATTCCGTTGACTTCCAAGCCATCCAGACCGCGAGCAAACTCCGGCGCCTTAACCCCAGCCGCCCAGACCACCAACTCTGCGGCAATGCTGCGCCCGTCTGCCAGCTGGACACCGTGCTGCCGCACCTCCGACACGCGCGCGCCTGTGTGGATCGTCACGTTGAGCGCGCGCAACTGCTTCGCCGCCCCGGCTGATAATCGTTCTGGCAAAGCAGGAAGAATACGTGGGCCGGCCTCAATCAGATGGATCCCGAGTTGCGCCGGATCCAGGCGCTCCAGACCGTAGCTCAGCAACTCACGTGTGGTGTGCTTCAGTTCGGCCGCCAGCTCTACCCCCGTCGCGCCAGCGCCAATAATGGCCACCTGCAACTGGTGGGGCTGAAGCTGCTCGCTCTGGGCATGCGCTCGGATGCACGCGTTGACCAAGCGCCGGTGAAACCGCTCGCCATCCGCGGGAGTCTCGAGCGCGATCGCGTGCTCCCGCACGCCTGGAGTACCAAAATCGTTCGTCCGGCTTCCCACCGCAAACACCAGGGTATCGTAGGGGACATCGCGCAGCGGCGTAACGGCATCGCCGAACTCGTCCACATGAGGTGCCAGATGCACGACCCGCCGGCTCCGGTCCAGCCCAATTACCTCACCGATGCGGTCGGTAAAGCCGTGCCAATGGCCTTGCGCCATGTAGCACAGCTCGTGCATACCAAGATTCATGCTGCCTGCCGCAATTTCATGCAAATGCGGCTTCCAGAAGTGCGTGCGTTTCTTGTCGATTAGTGTGACATGTGCCTGCCCGCGCTTGCCCAGTCTGTCGCCCAGCAATGTGGCAAGCTCCAGGCCGCCGGCGCCACCGCCGACGATTACGATGCGGTGCAGCCCGTCGGGTGCTGTGGTCTGTGGTATTAGGGACATGTCTCAGCTCAATAAGTCGAACTTCGATTGGCGCCGGCTGATGACTGCTTGCTTCATAGGCTCGGTCTCCAAGGAAATCTCGTGTGGCGGCGCTTACATATAGGACCGGCGTTTGCTCATCTGGCCCACACCGGGATTGAAGGTATTCGTCGGATCCACATCCCGATAGAACGCAGCCAGCGCCGGCTTTGCGCAATAGACGTGCCCGACGTTGTGTTCGGCGGGATACTCGCCACCCTTGGCGGCAATGAGGTCTAGCACCCGCTGCTTGATGGCTTCGAGGTTTCCGCCCTTCTTGACTATGTAGTCATGGTGGAATACGTGACACAAGAAGTGCGCGTAGCGGTAGCGCCCAACGAGTTGGGCTTCGATATCGGCCGGCAGGTGCTCGACCCAATCGCTGCTATTTCGAGGCAAAGCAAAGTCAAGCGAGAACACGCCTTCGACGTCTGAGCGGTGAATGGCGTTGTATCGAATCGCTGCCCCACCGGCAACGAAGCGGTGCAGAAATGCTTTCTGGCCTTCTTGCGGGTCGCAGGCGAACCATTCGCCGTCGTCCGGATCGCGTAACAGCCGTGCCAGCTGCTCCAGTATCGGCGCAACGTCACCGCCCGCCACTTTCAGGAGCACGATATGCTCGTAACGCTCGCGCAATGTCCGCAGCCGGACTGGCACATGCTCGGGCAGGAGTTGCCCCACCATTTGTGCGATCCGGTCCGCGGGATTGGCCGGGAGGAACCTGAACCGGCCCAGCAAGCGGTCAATCTGAGACTTCCACGCGAAGATGCTTGGTATCGCATCGGTGCCGAAGCGCTCGATGACAGAGAACATGTCCTTTGCATAGCGTGCGGACAAGTCGAAGATGTCCCGGTGCATGTACTCGCAGGCCACTGGCAGCGCCATCTCGGGGGCCAGTAGCCGGTGCCTCAGCACGCTCAACATGGCAGGGTCGCGCACACCAATGCAGAAGACCTGCGTTCGCTCGTCTGCCTCGAAGGTGTCCACTCGCACCGCAAACACCGCCAGCTTGCCAGCGCTGCCGGAGGTCTCGTACAGTCGAGCGGGATCATTGTTGAAACGCGCCGGTGTCGGCGCCGCGAAATCGCGCACACGAGCTTCATAGTCGGAGCATGAGGCCTTCCCGTTCACAGCGCTATCGATATCGGTCTCGGTAAAGTCGCCGTGGTCCAGGCGCGTGAGAATGGATTCAGGCGTATCGCCTAGCCGTATGCCAAGGTGATTCACCAGTTGCAGCACTCCCGAGGCATCGACACGGGCGAACAACGCCAGTTCTGTGTAGGCCGGCCCCCGGCGGACCAACATGCCACCCGAGTTGTTGCAGATACCACCGACGACGGAGGCACCGATACACGATGAACCGATTTCTGAATGCGGTTCCCGCCCGAAGGGCTGGAGTGCACGTTCCAGGCCATGCAAGGTGGCCCCCGGGAAGCAGATCGCCTGCCTGCCTTGGTCGATCACCCGGATAGTCGTCATCAACAATGTGTTGATGACGACTACCTGCCGCCCGTAGTCCTCGGCTCCGCCGTGCGGCGTGGAGCCCTCGGTGAGGCCAGTGTTGGCCGCCTGCATGACCACAGCCTTGCCGGCGGCGACACATGCCTGCAGCACCTGCCATTGCTCCAGCAGCTTCGTGGGAAACACCACCGCCAGCGCCTCGCCCTCGCCGGAGCGAAAGCCTCGGCGATAGCGCTGCGTGCGACGACGTTCAGTCAGCACGTTGCGTGGCCCGACAATACGACGCAAGCGCTCGACAAACTCCGCGTCGTTTGCCTGATGTGGCGGAAAAACAGGCAGATGCATCTGGGCCTCCCTTGATTGACCCGCCGCTCAGGCGGCGATGTCCCCCAGGCAGAGGTACTTGAGCTCGACATACTCCTCAATGCCATGCTCCGAGCCCTCGCGCCCTAGACCCGACTGTTTGACGCCACCGAATGGCACATGTTCCATGGAGATCATGCCGGAATTGACCCCTACCATGCCGTATTCAAGCGCCTCACCCACGCGGAAGATGCGGCCCACGTCGCGGCTGTAGAAGTAGCTCGCGAGGCCGAACTCCGTGTCGTTAGCGGCGTCGATGGCTTCCTGCTCCGTGCCAAAGCGGAACACCGGCGCAAAGGGGCCAAAGGTCTCTTCACGCGCGCACAGCATGTCCGGCGTGGCGTCGGCCACTACGGTCGGCTGGAAGAACTGTCCCGCGCCCAGTTGCGCTAGCCGATTTCCCCCGGTCACGATGCGGGCGCCCTTGGCCAAAGCGTCCGCCAGGTGGCGCTCGACCTTGGCGACGGCCGCCTCCTCAATCAACGGACCCTGCTCGACACCGGCCTCGAAGCCGTTGCCGACCCTGGCTCGACGCACGCGATCGGCGAACTTCCGAACGAACTCGTCGTAGACGCCGTCCTGCACATAGAACCGGTTGGAGCAGACGCAAGTTTGGCCGGCATTGCGGTACTTGCTCGCGAACGCGCCCTCAACGGCACTGTCGATGTCGGCGTCATCGAAGACAATGAAGGGTGCATTGCCGCCCAGCTCGAGCGAGAGCTTCTTGACCGTCGGGGCGCACTGCGCCATCAGGATGCGGCCCACTTCGGTCGATCCAGTGAAACTGAGGTGACGCACCACGTCGCTCGCACACAGCACCTGGCCTACAGCGATGCTGTTACCACTATCGGCCGTGACAATGTTGAGCACGCCTGCCGGGATTCCAGCGCGAATCGCCAGCTCACCTGCAGCCAGGGCCGTCAGCGGCGTCAACTCGGCAGGCTTGACGACCACGGTGCAGCCTGCGGCAAGTGCAGGAGCGACCTTGCGCGTGATCATGGCCAGCGGGAAGTTCCACGGCGTGATTGCCGCGCATACACCGATGGGCTGCTTGAGCACCAGCTGACGGCGGTTCTCGTCAAACTGCGACAGGGTCTCGCCGCTTACGCGCTTAGCCTGCTCGGCAAACCATTCGACAAAGCTTGCGCCATAGGCCACCTCGCCCCTGGCCTCGGCCAGAGGCTTTCCTTGCTCGGCTGTCATCAGGTGCGCAAGATCGTCCTGATGGGCGATAAGCAGGTCGAACCATTTGCGCAGAACCTGGCTGCGCGCCTTAGCACCCAGGCGCCGCCAGGCCGGCCAGGCCGCGTTGGCGGCAGCGATGGCGGAATGGGCATCAGCCGCCTTGAGGTTGGCCACATCGGCCAGCTTCTCGCCGGTGGCAGGATCGTGCACGTCAAAGCGGCTCGCACCCGGCACCCATTGACCGTTGATCAGCGCATCGCTCTTGAGCAGGCTCGGATCGGCGAGCCCGTCCAGCGTGAGATGAATCTTCGTCATCACTCCTCCCTCAGGCCTGGACGGCGCGCTCGATGATGTCGAGCGCCTTAGCGAACAGAGCGTCGTCGATGGTCAGTGGGTACAGGAAGCGGATAGCGTTGCCATGCATGCCGCAGCTTAGCAGCAGCAGACCTTCTTCCATGGCGTTGCGCTGGACTTGTTGAAGTCGCGCCGCGTCCGGCTTGCCGGTCTGCGGGTCGCGAAATTCGATGGCGACCATGGATCCTAGGCCGCGCACCTCGGCGATGACTGGGCAGCGCTCGCGCAGAGCTTCGAGGCGTTGGGTGAGCTGCGCGCCCAGCTTCTGCGAACGCTCGCACAGTTTTTCTTCGGCCAGGACGTCCAGCACCGCATGGGCCGCAGCGACAGCCAGGGCGTTGGCCGCGTAGGTGCCACCGAGTCCGCCCGGCGCCGGCGCATCCATAACCTCGGCACGACCGCACACGCCAGACAGCGGCAGTCCACCCGCCAGGCTCTTGGCCATGGTAATCAGATCAGGCCTGACGTCGAAGTGCTCCATGGCGAAAATCTTGCCAGTACGCCCGAAACCGGTCTGGATTTCATCGGCAATGAGGAGGATACCGTGCTGGTCGCACAGTGTACGCAGGCCACGCATCAGTTCGGCAGGCGCCACATTGAACCCGCCTTCACCCTGCACCGGCTCCAGGATGATCGCGGCAACGCGCTGTGGGTCAATGTCGGTCTTGAAGAGACTCTCAATGGCAGCCAGAGCGTCATTGGTGCTGACTCCCTGCAGTGCGGCCGGGTACGGTACGTGAAACACATCGCTAGGGAAGGGACCGAAGCCGAGCTTGTACGGAGCCACCTTACCGGTCAGCGCCATGCCCATCAGCGTGCGGCCGTGAAAACCACCACCGAAGGCGACCACGCCCGGACGGCCAGTGTGGGCACGTGCGATTTTGATGGCGTTCTCCACAGCTTCGGCGCCCGTGGTGAAGAACGCAGTCTTTGCCGGCCCTTCAATCGGCGCGAGTGCGTTGATTCGTTCGGCCAGTGCTACGGCGCTCTCGTAGGGAACGATCTGGTAGGCCGTGTGGGTGAAGCGTCGCAGTTGTTCTTCCACTGCCTGCACGATCCGGGGATGGCGATGCCCGGTGTTCAACACGGCGATGCCGGCGGCAAAGTCAATGTACTCGCGCCCCTCGACGTCCCACAGCAACGCGTTCTCGGCGCGGTCCGCATAGAAGTTGCACATCACGCCTACGCCGCGGGGCGTGGCCGCCGTACGGCGCTGCTGCAAGTCGGCGTTCATAGGTTTGCTCACGATAAATACTCCTTTTTGAAGATGGCAATGGGCGCATTACATCGGCAGCTTGATCCCTTCTAAAGAGCCAATCTGAGGTTCCTAAAGGGGCCAATCCCATCGTTGGACGGGTGCGCCTAACCACGTTGGTCTCAGGCACTCCGCCAATCGCGCTCGGAAAGACAGCTGGACCCCCCAATTGCTCGAGCACAAGAGCCGTGCATTGGTACTAAGCGATTAAACGTCACATCGCAAATTGGCCGGACCAGTAGTCCACTTTAACGGCACTCCACGCACCTCGCACCACTCATAGTATGCGCTAGTACATTGTTTTTATGGTGCTTTTTCCGCTGACATTGAAAGCAAGGGAAAACACCTACGTGACCTTGACCGAAGAAGAACATATTCTCAACTGGCCTGACCACTAGTCCAAACCAGCGTATCATGCACAATCTGGAAGCTGTCTCTGCTCAGCGCCTCTACCGACTGATTGCGGAGCGCATCGCCGAAAAAATCCGCTCCGGCGAGTTCCTTGTCGGAACGCGTCTGCCCGCGGAGCGGGACCTCGCAGACATCCTGCAGGTCAGCCGCTCGTCTGTGCGTGAGGCCTTGATCGCACTGGAACTGAGCGGATACGTGGAAGTGCGAGTGGGCAGTGGCGTCTATGTGATGGCAACGCGCGGCAACGAAGCCAGCTTCGTAACGGACGCTGCTCGCTGTATCACCGAGCTGGCCAGCGACATTGGCCCCTTTGAATTGCTCGAAACGCGTTTACTGATTGAGCCCGAATGCGCTGCACAAGCCGCGCAGAAGGGCACGGACCAACAGCTCGCGAAGATTCGCGAAGCACAGGAATCGCTCTCAGAAGCCGGCGCCCCGAGTCACTACGACCGGGCATTTCATGCCGCCATCGCAGCCGCTTGTGGCAACGCCGCCCTGGATGCGGTGGTCTCCCATGTCTGGGACCTTGCGGAAGCCAGCCTCGTCTACGAGCGCCTGGACAAGCATTTCGTCGACAGCAAAGTCTGGGATGTCGCGCTCCTCGAGCACGACCGAATCGCGGACGCGATCCTTGAGCGGGACCCAATCCGCGCACGCCATGCAATGTACGCACATCTGATTGCCATCATGGCGCGCCTACGCGAAGACCTCGCCGGCAGCCTGCCTGACATCGCCGCACGGCCTGCTGCCAGCGGCAAGGTGCACCAATTGCGGTTGTCCCGATGAAGCCTCGACCCACTACCCCAATTCGAAACAAACCCACTGGAGTCATCATGCGTCTTCTAAAGAGTCGATTGAGCACCTTGCTTGCCGCCACGGCATTTGCGGTCGCTACGCTGCCCGCGCACGCGCTCGACATCAAGCTCGGCCATGTACTGGCCGCCAGCCATAGCTGGCACAAGGCCGCAGAAGGATTCGCTGCCGAGGTCAAGGACAAAACCGCTGGCCGCGTCAATTTCATCCTGTTCCCCAGCGGTCAACTCGGCAATGAGAAGACCATGGTTGAAGGCATGCAGATCGGCAGCCAGGGCGCGGCGGTTATCGGATCGGGCTCGTTGCAGCCGGTGGACGCGCGCTTTGGCGTGGTTGAACTGCCATACACCTGGAACAACGCCGCACAGGCCTACAGAGCCTATGACGGCGACCTCGGAAAGGCGCTGGAGAAGATTGCCGATGGCAAGAACCTGGTGCTGCTGTCCTGGTGGGAGAACGGCTTTCGCCACATCACAAACAATCGCGGTCCTATCAAGACGCCGGCTGACCTGAAGGGCCTGAAAACGCGCGTCACGCCCGACAAGATGCGGCTCGACACCTTTACCCTACTGGGAGCCGCGCCCGCGCCGCTGGCATTCGGCGAGCTCTACTCTGCGCTGCAGCAGAAGGTGTTCGACGCCCAGGAGAACCCGCTGTCCATCATCTACACCTCGTCGTTCTTCGAGGTGCAGAAGTACCTGTCGCTGACGGGCCACGTGTGGAGCCCCGCGAGCCTGGTCGTGTCGAAGTCAGTCTGGAACCGCATCTCGCCCGACGACCGCAAGGCCATCAAGGCTGCCGCGGATCACTGGCGCGACGAACAACGCCGCATGATCACCGAAAGCGACAAGCAATACCTAACCCAACTCAAAGACAAGGGGATGTCGATTAACGAAGTGGACAAGGCTCCGTTCGCCACCGCCATCGCCCCAGTATGGAAGTCGTATGAGGCGGCGTTCGGCCCGGAACTCATGGGTCTGGTGAAGAAGTACCGCGAGACAAAATAATGCTCACGCGCCTTTCATACGCCCTCTCCGCGCTGAGCAAGGCATTCGTCGCCGTCGCCTGCGCTGTGCTCGCGGTGCTGGTTACCGTCGTGGTATTCCAGCGCTTCGTCACGCACGACACACCGCGCTGGGCCGAGGAGCTGCCGCGTCTTGTGCTGGTGTGGTCCGCTTTCATTGGTGGCGTGGCCTGCAGCCGAGACCGCAGCCACCTAATGGCCGGCCTCCTGCCTTTCATCGTCAAGAACCCGCGAGTGCTAGGCATGGTAGACCGAGTCAACCATGTGCTGATCATCGCCGGACTGGTGGCCCTGGGTTGGGCTGGCTGGCAACTGGCGCAAATGACTATGGACCAGATGCTGCCCGCCATCAACGTCTCGGCCGGCGTGGTCTACCTCGCGCTGCCGATCGCCTGCGCGCTTACGGCTGTCGTCCATGTCGCCCAGCTCTTCGAGCCTTGGCCCCCGGCGCATGCCGAGTCTTTTTCCCTGGAGTAATGCGTGTCGAGCGGAGCTCTCTTTCTTATGGGCGTCTTCATGCTCACCATGCTGGTGGACTTGCCCATTGTCTATGGCATGGTGCTCTCGGGGCTTGCTTACCTGGCGCTTTTCGACGCCGCGCCGGTCGCCGTGGCCGCGCAGCAGTATGTCTCGGGCCTAGACAGCTTCACGCTGCTGGCCATCCCCCTGTTCATTCTTGCCGCCCAGTTGATGAACGGCGCGGGCCTCACGCAACGCATCGTGCGCCTGTGCGCGGCCATCGTCGGCGATATCAAGGGTGGGCTGGCCGTCGTCGCCGTTATGTCCTGCCTAGTCTTCGGCGCCCTGTCTGGCTCTGGGGTTGCCGACGTCGTGGCCATCGGCAGCCTGCTGCTGCCGGCAATGGCGCGCGCGGGCTACGACAAGGGCTTCAGTTGCTCGCTCGTAGGATGCGCCGGCACCACCGCTACCATCGTGCCCCCCAGCATCGTGCTCATCATCTACGGCACAACCACCAACACCTCGGTGGGCAAGCTCTTTATGGCAGGCATCGTGCCGGCCGTACTGCTGAGCCTGTCGTTGATCGTCATCGCTGTCTGGCAGGCACGCAAGTACAACTGGAGCGGCGGCAAACCCTTCGAGTGGGCCGAGCTTCGTGCATCGCTGGTCGATTCTCTGCCCGCGCTCATGGTGCCGGTTCTGATCATCGGCGGGATCCGTCTCGGTGTGTTCACGGCCTCGGAGGCCGCTTCCAGCGCCATCGCCTATTCGCTGTTAATCGGATTGTTCTGGTACCGCACGCTATCGCTGAGCGCCATCTGGAAGAGTCTCAAGTCGGCAGGCGAAGGCAGCGCGTCCATTTTGCTGATGATTGGCGCCTCGGGCTTTTTCGCGTGGATCCTGGTTGCAGAACAGGTGCCACAGGCATTGGCCTCGCTGCTGGCGAACTGGACCGACAGCCGCACCACGGTGCTGCTGCTCCTGACCGCCGTCTTGCTGTTGCTCGGCACGTTCATGGAGGCAATCCCAATCATCATCATCGTCGCTCCCGTCGTGATGCCGGTGCTCGCGCACTACCAGATCGACCCGGTGCACTTCGGCATCCTGCTGACTATCAACATGGCCATTGGCGCGGTCTCGCCGCCCGTGGGTGTGGATCTGATGGCCGCCTGCAAGGTGGGCGGCATCACGATGATGCAGACGTTGCGACCACTGACATGGATGATGCTTGCGATGGTGGGCGTGCTGATGCTCGTCACCTTCGTGCCTGATCTCGTGATGTTCCTCCCGAGGCATGTGCAATGATAATGCGCCCTACCCCCTCCCGCCGCCCGGTTACGCTGCGCCGAAGCTGGCTGTTCACCTCAGGCATGGACGAGCGCGCGCAGGCGGCCGCGCTTGCCAGCGGCGCCGACGTACTGGTTCCCGACCTTGAGGAGTTCACTGCGCCGGCCGACCGTCCCGTGGCGCGCCCACGCGTGGCCGCGCTGATGTCGCGCTGCCGCGCGCTGGGTATTGTCGCTGCGGTACGCATCAACCGACTAACTGGTGACGGCTGGGACGACCTGCGCGGCGTCATGCCTGGATCGCCGGACGCGGTTTTTCTACCCTACGTAGAGAGTGCCGACGAGATCGCCACACTGGATCGCGCCATATCGGCACTCGAAGCCGAGTTGGGACTGCCGACAGGGACCACCGAGATCGTCCCGACCATTGAATCGGCGCTTGGCTTCATTCATATCCAGCACATCCTGGCAGCAAGCGAGCGCGTTCGTGCGTGCCTGCTTGCGGCCGAGGATCTCACGGCCGATCTCGGCGCCGAGCGCGGCCCCGACAGCCTGGAACTCAACCATCTGCGCAGCCGCTTCCACGTTGAGTGCCGGGCCGCCGGCCGCGTGGCCATCGACTGTCCGTACAACTACCGAGATATGCAGGCGCAGGCTGAGGATCTTGCCTGGGCCCGCCGCATCGGCCTCAAAGCCAAGTGCGCAGTGTATCCGGAGCAGGTCGCGCAGATCCATGCAGCATTCACGCCATCCATCGCGCAGGTTGAACTCGCAAAAGAACTGGTGGCGCGTTTCGAAGCAGCTCGCCGCGGCGAACCCATTGGTGACGCGCTCGTGGAGAGTCCCGACTACCACACGGCGCGGCGCCTGTTGACCCGTGACGCCGAATTTAAAACCTGGACCGCCTAGGCGCGGACCGAGACAGACTACGGAGAATCCCCTTGACATCGACTTTGCATTCAACGCCTGCTACCCTGCCGCGCCGCAACGGCGGCCAGATCCTGATGCAGCAACTGCGCATCCACGGCACCCGCCGCGTGTTTCTGGTGCCTGGAGAGAGCTACCTGCCCTGCATCGACGCGCTCAATGAGCACAAGGGTGCCATCGAACCCATTGTCTGCCGCCAGGAAAGCGGCGCTGCCTACATGGCCGAGGCAATGGGCAAGCTCACCGGCGAACCGGGCATCTGCTTCGTGACGCGTGGCCCCGGCGCGACCAATGCCAGCATCGGCGTGCACACCGCCTTCCAGGACTCGACGCCGATGATTCTATTCATCGGCCAGGTGGGCAACGACTTCTACGAGCGTGAGGCCTTCCAGGAGATCGACTATCGCCGCATGTTCGGCCAGATGGCCAAGTGGGTAGCGCAGATCGACCGTACCGAGCGCATTCCTGAGTACATCTCGCGTGCGTTCTCGATCGCCACCAGCGGCCGCCCCGGCCCCGTCGTACTGGCACTGCCGGAAGACACGTTGTGGGGCACAGCCGAGGTGGCCGACCTGCCGCGCTACACCCGCGCCCACAGCCACCCGGGTGCGGACGACATGCAGCGGATGGCGGAGCTGTTGGAGACCGCCGAGCGCCCCTTCATGATCGTGGGCGGCACGGGCTGGACGCGCGAAGCCATCAGCCATGTCGAGGACTTTGCCGTGCGCTTCCAACTGCCCGTGGGCACGGCATGGCGTCGCCTCGAGTGCTTCGACCAGCGCAGCCCCAACGCAGCCGGCCATGTTGGCTGGGCGATGACGCCCGAGTTGCGCCAGCGTCTTCGCGATGCCGATGTGGTCCTGGCCGTAGGCACTCGCTTGGGCGAGGCAACCACCGAGGGCTACACCGTCATCGAAAGTCCAATGCCGCGTCAGAAGCTGATCCATGTCTACCCAGACGCCAGCGAACTTGGACGGGTCTTCGCACCCACGCAGGCCATTGTGGCGGACGTGTCAAGCTTTGCGAACGCCTTGGCGTCCCTCACGCCCCTCCAGCCCCTGCAGCGCAAGGCCTGGGTTGATTCTGCACGCGCGGAGTACCTGGCGAGCCTGAATCCACTGCCGGCCAAGGGCCCGTTCTCCCTCGACGAGGCTGCGGCCATCGCGGCCGAGCAGCTTCCGCGCGACGCCTGCATCACCGTGGGCGCGGGCAACTACGCGCTCTATCCGCACCGCTACCGCCAGTACACAGGCCCCGGTACCAGCCTGACGCCGACCGTCGGCTCCATGGGCTACGGCCTGCCTGCAGCGATCTCGGCCAAGCTCGAGAACCCGGACCGCACCGTGGTGTGCTACGCCGGTGACGGCTGCTTCCAGATGAACCTGCAGGAGTTGGGTGTCGCGCTCCAGTACCGCGTGGGCGTGGTCGTGCTGGTGTTCAACAACGGCATCTGGGGGACCATCCGCGCACACCAGGAACGTGAGTTCCCGGGCCGCGACATTGCACTGTCCTTCTCCAATCCGGACTTCGCGGCCCTGGTACGCAGCTATGGCGGCCACGGTGAAGTGGTAGTGCGCACCGAAGACTTTTCTGCGGCACTGGCGCGGGCGTGCGCCTTCGCCGACCGGGAGAAGCTGCCAGCGCTCATCGAGCTGCGCTACGACGCTGACGGCATCGCCCCCGGTGAAACCCTCGCCGGCATTCGGGAGGCTGCCTATATTCGGCAACAGGCGGCCACATCCTCGAACTGACGCAGGAGCACCACATCATGAGTACATTCGATAACACTCAGAGTCTCGCCATCAACGGTCAGCGCCTGTGGCAGTCTTTGATGGACCTGGCCCGCATCGGCGCCACGCCCAAGGGCGGCAACGCCCGGCTGGCGCTGACCGCCCTGGATGGCCAAGGCCGCGACCTGGTGGTCGGCTGGATGAAAGACGCCGGCCTTGAGATCCATGTTGACCAGATCGGCAACATTTTTGGCCGCCGTGCCGGCCGCAACAACGCCTTGCCCCCTGTCATGACCGGCAGCCACATCGACACGCAACCGACGGGCGGCAAGTTCGACGGCTGCTACGGCGTGATGGCGGGACTGGAAGTGATGCGCACTCTCCAGGAGCGCGGCGTCCAGACCGAGGCGCCCCTGGAACTGATTATCTGGACCAACGAAGAGGGCTCGCGCTTCCTGCCAGTGATGATGGGCTCGGGCGTCTTCACTGGGCGCTTCACCCTGGACACCGCGCTCAACGCCCGCGACAGCGCCGGCCTGAGCGTGCGCGACGAGCTGGCTGCCATCGGCTATGCAGGCACCGAGCCTGTGAGCGAGCGCCCGGTCGGGGCCTACTTCGAAGCCCACATTGAGCAGGGCCCCGTGCTCGAAGCCCAGAACAAAGTCATCGGAGCCGTTACGGGTTCGCTGGGCGTGCGCTGGTATGACGTCACGGTCACCGGGATGGAGATGCACGCGGGCCCCACGCCAATGCCCGTGCGCAAGGATGCGCTCGTTGCCGCCTGCGAGATGGTGCAGACGGTGATTGGCATCGCCAACGACAATCTGCCGCATGGCCGTGGCACCGTGGGCGTGCTCAACGTGCGCCCTTCGTCGCGCAATGTGGTGCCTGGCCGCGTGGATTTCACTGTGGATCTTCGTCATATTTACGCGGAAACACTGTCGGCGATGGACCGGCACCTGCGCGAGTCCTTCGCAACGATCGCGCAACGCCACGACGTGGAGCTCGATCTGCGCCTGGCTCAATACAACATGCCCACCCCATTCGCGCCGGAGCTCGTGGACAGCGTTCGCGAGAGCGCCGTGCGCCGCGGCTTGTCCACCATGGACATCGTCACCGGCGCGGGTCACGACGCCGTGCACATGGCCATGGCCCACCCCACGGCCATGATCTTTGTGCCATGCAAGGATGGCGTGAGCCACAACGAGATCGAGGACGCCCAGCCCGCGCATCTTGAAGCCGGCTGCAACGTCCTGCTCGATGCCATGCTGGCGCGTGCCGGCGTCGCGGCCTGATGCTGCTTCCAATCGGAGAAAACACATGGAACTGCACAACCTCGCCTACTGGCGGAGCAGGGCCGAAGCGATGCGCTTCGATGGCCTGGCGTACATCGACGGGGCCTACACTCCCGCCACCGACGGTGCCACGTTTGCCTGCATCAGCCCCATCGACGGCCGCAAGCTAGCCGACGTTGCGGCCTGTGGTGAAGCCGACGTGAACCGGGCGGTGGCAGCCGCACGGCGCACCTTCGAATCCCGGGTCTGGTCTGGCCTGGCGCCGCGCGAGCGCAAACGGCGCCTCCAGCGCCTGGCCGCACTGATCGAGCAGCATGCCGAGGAGCTCGCGCTGATCGAGGCCCTCGACATGGGCAAGCCGGTGCGCGACGCCCTGCTGTTCGACGTGCCCGAGACCGCGCGCTGCTATGCCTGGTACGGCGAAGCCGTGGATCAGCATTACGACGAAATTGCCCCCACCCACGAGGGTGCGCTCGCCACCATCACGCGCGAGCCCCTCGGCGTGGTCGCGGCCGTGGTGCCGTGGAATTTCCCGCTGATGATGTCGGCCTGGAAGGTGGCGCCGGCATTAGCCGCAGGCAACAGCGTGGTGCTAAAGCCTGCCGAGCAGTCGTCGCTTAGCGCGTTGCGCCTGGCGGCGCTCACCGCCGAAGCTGGCATTCCTCCGGGCGTGTTCAACGTGGTGCCCGGTCTGGGCGCAGTAGCCGGCCAGGCTCTGGGCCTGCACCCGGACGTAGACTGCCTGGCCTTCACCGGCTCGACCCTCACCGGCAAGCGATTCATGCGCTATTCCGCCGACTCGAACCTCAAGCGTGTCTGGCTGGAGTGCGGCGGCAAGTCCCCGCACATTATCTTCGACGACTGCCCCGACCTCGACCGCGCGGCGCTGGTCGCCGCCCAGGCCATCTTCGTCAATCAGGGCGAAGTCTGCATTGCCGGCTCGCGGCTGTACGTGCAGGAAGGCATCTACGACGCTTTCATGGAGCGCCTCACGGCACACGCTCAGGCGATGGCCCCGGGCGACCCGCTCGACCCCGAGGCCCCAATGGGCGCGATCGTCGATGAACGGCAGATGCAAGGCGTACTGGCCCGCATCGAGGCCGGTGTGCGCGAGGGCGCACGGCTTCGCACCGGTGGCCAGCGCGTGCGCAACGAGACGGGCGGCTACTACATCGAACCGACAATCTTCGACTGCGCCACCCAAGACCTGTCGGTGGTGCGCGAAGAGATCTTCGGGCCGGTGCTCGCGGTGCAGCGCTTCGCGACCGAGGAAGACGCCATCCGGCTGGCCAATGACTCGGTCTACGGCCTCGGTGCCGGCCTGTGGACCAGCAGCGTCGGCCGCGCCCACCGGCTCTCGCGCCGGATGCGCGCCGGGCTAGTGTGGGTCAACTGCTACGCCGACGGCGACATCACCGTGCCGTTCGGCGGCGTCAAGCAGTCTGGCTTCGGCCGGGACAAGTCCTTGCATGCACTGGAAAAGTACAGCGACCTGAAAACTACTTGGATCGATTTGCGGGATTGAACCTGAACCACGACGTGCCCTCCCCCGGGGGGCACGGTTGCCACACAACAAGAGATACTGAGGAACTGCCATGAACCGCCCCGTAGCCGCTGGAGAGCCAGCGAAAGCAACCCACAGCATCAAGCGCATCGCCGTTGCGAGCGTCATTGGCACCACTGTCGAGTGGTACGATCTGTTTATCTTCGCCACAGCGTCCGCGCTGGTCTTTAACAAGATCTTTTTCCCGGCGTTTGACCCACTGGTGGGCACGCTGCTGGCTTTCGGGACTTTCGCCTCGGCCTATGTCGCGCGCATTGTGGGCGCGGCGCTATTCGGCCACTTCGGCGACAAGGTCGGGCGGAAGTCGATGCTGCTGGTCTCCCTCGTCATGATGGGCATGGCGACTTTTGCCATCGGCCTGCTGCCGGACTACAAGACGATCGGCGTCTGGGCCCCGATCCTGCTCCTGACGTTGCGCGTTATCCAGGGCCTCGCGCTGGGGGGCGAGTGGGGCGGCGCCGTTCTGATGGCCGTGGAGCATGCGCCCTCCAACCGCAGGGGATTGTATGGCTCCTGGGTGCAGATCGGCGTCCCGCTCGGCACCTTGATCGCCAACTTGGTCTTCCTGGTCAGCAATGCGTTGATGCCCGCCGAAGACATGCTGTCCTGGGGCTGGCGCATTCCCTTCCTCGCCAGCATCGTGCTGGTGGGGGTGGGCATGTATATCCGCTTGAACATTGCCGAGACCCCGTCATTCAAGAAGGTCAAGGCAGCGGACGAGCAGGTCAAGGTCCCGCTGTTCGAAGTCTTCGCACGCAACTGGCGCCAGGTGCTGCTCGGCGGCGTGGCCACCATGTCCACCGGCACTTCGTACAACCTGCTGGTTGCGTTTGGACTGACCTATGGCACGCAGACTCTGGGCCACACCCGCAATGAGATGCTTGTGGTTGTGCTGGCGGCCTGCGCACTCTGCGTCGCCCTGCTGCCGCTCTTCGGCCGCCTTTCGGACACCTTTGGGCGCAAGCCGGTGATCCTCGCGGGCATTGCCGCTGAGGCTCTGCTGGCATTTCCGCTGTTCTGGCTCATGGATTCGCACGGATTCGTCGGGGCGCTTTTGGGCTATCTGCTGATGATGACCGCATTCGCTGCCAACTATGGCCCCATTGCCACCTTCCTGGCCGAACTGTTCGGCACCAAGGTCCGCTATTCGGGCCTGTCCATCGCCTACATGCTGTCGGGCCTGCTGGGTAGCGCCGCAACGCCCATCATCACCACCGCCCTTCTGTCAGCGACGGGACGTGGGTCGTCCATCGCCTGGTACATGATCGGCTCGGCCATCCTGTCCGCCATTTCGTTGTGGCTGCTCGCAGAGACGCTGGGGCGGGAACGCGATGAAGGTGCCGTCACGCACTCGGCCGCAACGGTGGGGAGGGTGTCGTGAGCGTATCCCCCATCCCTCCTGAACTGCTCGCCCGCCTGCGGGCGGTGAGCTTCCCCACCCTGGGTCATCTGCTGGAAGATGGGTTCGTCGACTCGGGTATCCGGGCACTCGTCCCGAACGTCAAGGTCGTCGGCCGGGCAGTCACCCTGCAGGTCACTGACGCCGATGCCGTGGCCGTGAACCAGGCGTTGGCCAGCCTCACCCCCGGTGACGTGCTGGTGATCGACATGGGGGGCGACCATACGCACGCCCCCGTCGGTGCCGTGACCGCCTGCGCAGCAGCCAGCGCGGGCGCTGCGGCCATCGTGGTTGACGGCGTCGTCACCGACATCCTGGAGCTACGCGAAACGAAGCTCCCGGTCTTTGCACGCGGCACGAGCCTGCTGACGACCAAGCGCCTGGGCGCCGGACGTAGCCAGCTCAACATCCCGGTGCGCTGCGGGGGCGCTGTCGCGCGGCCTGGTGATCTGGTCCTTGCGGACGACAACGGTGTGATGTTCCTGGACGCCGACACTGCCGCCCGCGTGGTCGACGAGGCGCTGGCCTCCGACCGGGCCGAGCCAGCCATCCTGGCCAAGTTGCGCGCGGGCGAACCAGTCACTCGCGTGTTGCTTGGCAGCTAAGACGACTTCCCCTTGCACTCCATCAGGAGAACCCCGATGTCCTCTCTATCCCTTTCCTCCCTGCGCACGGTGCCCGCGCTTGCATTCGCAGCGGCCCTGCTTTCTGCCACGTTGGCCCCGGCAGGCAATGCGCACGCTCAGACGCGCGGCGGTACGCTGTCGGCCATCGTCCAGCCCGAGCCGCCAGTGCTGGTCAGTGCGATCAATTCCCAGGCACCCACCCAGTACGTTGCCGGCAAGATCTACCAGGGCCTGCTGACCTATAGCCCAGATCTCAAGCCGCAGCCCGAGCTGGCCAAGAGCTGGACGATCTCGCCGGATGGTCTGACCTACACCTTCGAGCTGCAAAGTGGCGTGAAGTGGCACGACGGCAAGCCGTTCACGGCTGCCGACGCGGCATTCACCATTGGTCAGCTACTGCCTGAAGTGCATGTGCGCACGCGCGCCGTGCTCAACAAGTACGTTGCCTCCGTACGTGCCGTGAGCGCATCCACGCTCGAGATCAAGCTGAAGGAACCGTTCCCGCCCTTCATCATGATGTTCGAGGTCGGCACGATGCCGATGATGCCCAAGCATCTTTATGAGGGCACGGACTATCGCAAGAACCCGGCCAACCAAACGCCGGTAGGCACCGGCCCCTTTATGTTCAAGGAGTGGAAGAAGGGTGCCTACATCAAGCTCGTGCGAAATCCCAACTACTGGAAGAAGGGGCTGCCCTACCTCGATGAACTGGTGTTCAACGTGATTCCGGATTCGGCGTCGCGTGCAGTCGCCTTTGAACGCGGCGACGTGCAGGTGCTGCGTGGCGGCGACGTTGACAACGTGGACGTCAAGCGGTTGCGCGCGATCTCTGGCGTCGAGTATACGACCAAAGGCTGGGAACTGTTCTCGCCGATGGCCTACCTCATCCTGAACCAGCGCAAGCCCCCGTTCGACAACGTCAAAGTACGCCAGGCCGCGATGCATGCGCTCAACCGCAAGCTCATTGCCGAGAACATCTTCTTCGGGCTGGGCAAGCCGGCGACAGGTCCCTTCACCTCCAACACGCTGTTCTACGACAAGAACACGCCGACGTTCGACTTCAACCTGAAGAAGGCCAGAGAACTCGTCAAGGAATCTGGCGTGGACGTAGCCAAGTATCCGGTCAAGATCCTCTCCACCTCCTATGGTGCCAACTGGGACCGCCTTGATGAGTACATCAAGCAGATGCTGGAGAGCATCGGCCTGAAGGTGAGCATCGAGTCGTCGGACGCGGGTAGCTGGTCCGGCCGCGTGAGCAACTGGGACTTCGACATGACGGTCACCTTCGCCTACCAGTACGGCGACCCGGCACTGGGTGTGGAGCGCTTCTACCGCAGCACCAATATCGTCAAGGGATCGCCCTTCGCCAACGTGCAGGGCTACAACAATCCCAAGGTAGATCAGCTCTGGATGCGCGGTGGCTCCACGCAGGTAGCTGCCGAGCGCCAAAGCGCCTACAGCGAGATACAGAAGCTGCTTACCAGCGAAGTGGCCAATGCCAACCTGCTGGAAATGGAGTTCCCCACCCTCTACCGCGCCAACGTGAAGAACCTCGTTACCACGGCAATTGGCCTGAACGAGTCGTTTGACAAGGTCTACATCGACAAAAAGTGAGCCCAGCCGTGGGCCGCAGTTGGTCGGCCCGCGGCTCCTACCTTGCGCCTGGAGCCCTCGATGAACTTCCTCTCCTTTCTGTCGTCCCGACTCGCAAAGGCCCTCGTGGTCGTGCTCGGTGTCGTCATTCTGAACTTCTTCCTCGTTCGCATGGCGCCCGGCGATCCGGCCACGGTACTGGCCGGGGAGGCCGGCGCTGGCGATGAGGTCTTCGTCAGTCAACTGCGCGAGCAATTTGGACTCGACAAGCCGCTCGTTATCCAACTCGGTACCTACCTCAAGGGAATCGCCCAGCTTGATCTCGGCTATTCCTACCGAAACCGGCTGCCGGTGCTGGATCTGATCCTCGACCGGCTGCCCGCGACATTCCTGCTCATGGGCGGCGCCTTCCTGTTCTCCATCGTGATGGGCGTGGCACTTGGCGTCCTGGCCGCCCGGACACGTTACGAGAACCGGCGCCGGTGGCTTGACAGCGCACTGATGTCCGGCGCCCTGCTGCTCTATGCCACGCCGTTGTTCTGGTTGTCGCTAATGGCCATCATCCTGTTCTCGGTCGTACTCGGTTGGCTGCCGGCTTTCGGCATGGAATCGATCGGCGCCAACCTGAGCGGATTCGACCGTATGCTGGACATCGCCCACCACATGGTGCTGCCCACGTTGTCGCTCGGCTGCTTCTTCATGGCCGTCTATGTGCGTCTCACGCGAGCATCGATGCTCGAAGCGATGGGCATGGATTTTGTGAAAACCGCGCGCGCCAAGGGCGTTCCGGCACGTCGTGTGATCCGCGTACATGTGCTGCGCAACGCCTTGCTGCCGGTCATCACCTTTGCAGGCATCCAGCTCGGCCAGATGGCAGGCGGTGCGGTACTCACCGAGACCGTATTCGCCTGGCCCGGCATCGGCCGCCTGATGTTTGATGCGCTGCTTCAGCGCGACTACCAGCTTCTGCTGGGCATCTTCTTCATGACCTCGGTCCTGGTCGTGACCTTCAACCTGGTGACCGACATCGTCTACCGGTTCGTCGATCCCCGCATCGCAGCCGGTCAAGGAGCACCCGCATGAAATCCTTCCTTCGCCGCTTCTCGCGCAACTACGGCGCGCTGTTTGGGGTATTCATCTTCCTGGCTGTCCTATTCTTCGCAGGAACCGCCTCGCTGTTCTACGAAGAGTCGCCGTGGACGATGGTCTCCTCGCCGCTGGTGGAACCGTTCACCGACCCGTCGCTGCCCTTCGGCACCGACATGTTGGGCCGTGACGTCACGGCCGGCATGCTCTACGGCGCGCGCGTGTCGCTGCTGGTTGGTGTTGTCTCCACCATCGTGGCCCTGGTGTTCGGCATCCTGATAGGCGCGGTCGCTGGCTACAGCGGCGGTCGGATCGATGATGGGCTGATGCGCTTCACCGAGTTCTTCCAGACCATCCCCCAACTGGCGATGGCGGTGGTGATCGTGGCCATTTTCAGCCCCTCGCTGGTGACAATTGTGGGAGCCATCGCGGTCGTGTCGTGGCCGCCGGTGGCGCGGCTCGTGCGTGCCGAGTTCCTGAGCCTCAAACAACGCGAGTTCGTTCAGGCTGCCGTCGTGATCGGCCAGAAGCCGCTGCGCGTGATCCTCACTCAGATCCTTCCCAACGCGCTTTCGCCCATCATCGTCACCGCTTCGTTCATGGTCGCCACCGCCATCCTCACCGAGTCGTCCTTGTCCTTTCTCGGCCTGGGCGACCGCAACATGATGAGCTGGGGCTTCATGATCGGCGCCTCGCGCACCATGCTGCGCGAGGCCTGGTGGATGAGCGTGTGGCCCGGTGTCGCCATCCTCCTGACCGTGCTCGCCATCAACTTGATTGGCGAAGGCCTCAACGATGCCCTGAACCCGCAACTGCGCAAGCGCGGCGAATAGGAGATCCCCATGCCCCAGAAAGATCCATCCCAGGCGCCGCTGCTGTCGATCCAGCAGCTCAGCATCCCACTGCCCCCAGGTGCGGACCGCTCCTATGCGGTAAAGGACATCTCATTTGACCTGTTCCCCGGCGAAATCCTTTGCATCGTCGGTGAGTCGGGTTCGGGCAAGTCCATGAGCTCCAACGCCATCATGGGCCTGCTTCCCCCCGGCCTCGTGCCCGAAAGCGGCCGGATTCTGTTCCAGGGCCGTGACCTGCTCCAGCTCGACGAAGCCACCCTGCTGTCCATGCGGGGCAAGGACATGGCCATGGTGTTCCAGGAGCCGCTGTCCGCGTTGAATCCCTTGATGACCGTGGGCGACCAGATCGCCGAAGTCATGCGCGTGCATCGCAGTCATGAGCCCGAGGCCTGCGAACGCCGCGTACTGGAGCTGCTCGAGTTCGTTGGTCTGCCTGATCCTGCGACGCTGCGCCACAGCTACCCGTTCCGCTTGTCGGGCGGCCAGCGCCAACGCGTCGTCATCGCGATGGCCCTAGCGCTCGAACCCGGCTTGCTGATCGCCGACGAGCCGACCACGGCTCTGGACGTGACGACACAGGCGCAGATCCTCGCGCTCATTCGCCGCATCCAGGACGAGAAAGGCATGGGCGTGATGTTCGTGACCCACGACTTTGGCGTGGTGGCTGAAATTGCCGATCGCGTCGCTGTCATGGAAAAGGGCCGCCTGGTCGAGATTGGCCCCGCCGAGCAGGTGCTCAACGCGCCCCGGCACCCGTACACTCGGAGACTTATTGGCGCCGTACCCCGCGGCCGCGCACAGCGGACGTCGTCGACGCAGGCGGAAACCGTGCTGGCGGTGCGCAACCTGCGCAAGACCTACGCCACCGGAGGCGGCTGGTTCGCGCCAAAACGTGTGGTCCACGCGGTGAATGACGTGAGCTTCAGTGTTCGCCGTGGTGAGACGCTAGGGATTGTCGGCGAATCGGGCTCGGGCAAGTCCACCATCGGGAAGTGCCTGTTGCGCCTGACAGATATCGATGGAGGAGAGTTGCTGTTTGACGGCTGCAACCTCGCCATGCTGAGTGAACGCCAATTCCGTCCTCTGCGCCGCGACGTGCAAATGATCTTCCAGGATCCTTTCGCCTCGCTGAACCCCCGGCACACCGTCGGCCGGATCATTTCCGACGGGCCGGTCGCTAATGGGATGCCCGTCGCCGCGGCGCACCGTCGCACCCGTGAGCTGCTGGAGCTGGTGGGTCTGGAGGCGTCGGCCTTCGACCGCTACCCCAACCAGTTTTCGGGCGGTCAGCGCCAGCGCATTGGCATCGCACGTGCGCTGGCGCTTGAGCCGAAGCTCATCGTCGCGGACGAATCCGTCTCAGCTCTCGACGTGTCGGTCCAAGCCCAGGTGCTGGAGCTGCTGGGCCGGCTGCAAAAGCAGCTAAACCTCGCGTTGATTTTCATTACACACGACCTGCGGGTTGCCGCCCAGATCTGCCACCACGTCATCGTCATGCACCGCGGCGGCGTGGTGGAGTCCGGCCCGCCGTCGCGCATCTTCGACGACCCGCAGCACGAATACACCCGCCGTCTTATTGGCTCCATTCCTGGACAGACTTGGGAGCCGCCAGTCGATGCTCCTGCTGCGGCCTGCGCGTGAACGGCCATCTATCGACAATCTCCCTCTCTTGAGGAGTGCAAGTGACCCTCTCCAACTTCGGCATCGCTGGCGTCCAGATGTACGTCTCCGCCTCACAAGACAACGTAGAACGCATGGGTGGCTACATGAAGCACATCAGCAAGCGTTTCCCCTGGGTGCGCATGGTGCTATTCCCGGAGTTGTGCCCGCTCGGTCCCAGCCGCGAGAAGGCTGAGGCGCTGCCAGGGCCGACCGAAGAGCGCCTGCGCGAACTGGCCCGCGAGACCGGCCTGTGGCTGATCCCCGGGTCGATGTTCGAATCTGTGGCGACACCCGACGGCACCGTGGTCTACAACACCACGCCGGTCATCGATCCGCACGGCAATGTGGTGACTCGCTGCCGCAAGCTGTTCCCGTTCCGCCCCTATGAAGCCGGCGTCGACGGCGGCACTGAGTTCTGCGTGTTCGACGTGCCGGATGTTGGGCGATTCGGGGTCTCGATCTGCTACGACATGTGGTTCCCCGAGACCACGCGGTCCCTGGTCGCCCTCGGTTCGGAGGTGATCCTTCATCCGACCATGACAGACACGATCGACCGCGACGTCGAACTGGCGATCGCCCGAGCCTCGGCAGTGACCAACCAGGTCTATTTCTTCGACATCAACGGTATCGGCGACGGCGGCGTCGGCCGCTCCATCGTCTGCGATCCGTCTGGATATGTGCTGCACGAGTCCCAGGCGGGTGATGAGATCATCGCCATCGAAATCGACCTGCAGCGCGTGCGCCGGGAACGGGAACGCGGTCTGCGCAGCTTGGGCCAGCCGCTGAAGAGCTTCCGCGACCGAGCGTGTGAGTTTCCCGTGTACGCGCGCAATGGGGCGAACGGCTATCTCCACACCCTTGGCCCGCTGACCAAGCCCGTCTGAGCATGCCTTGCCGTTGTCAGAAGAAACGTGGAACCAATCCTATGAGCCAGAAGATCCGCACCATCGCCGACATGCTGTTGATGTTCCACCGCAACGAGCGTCCCATCTATTTCATCAGCGCCACCAATTTCAACCTGCTCGGTGTAGATCGATGGGTCAACCGTTTCCGCTACATCAGCTACATCGACTGCTTCGACGGCAGGCACCCCAACGTCTTCGTTCCCAGCGAGACGCCCCATGAGGAGTTCGAGTCCATTGAGGACATTAACAACTACCTGCTGCAGCACAAGGAAGTGATCGACCTCATCGAGCGCCGCGGCGGCCGACCGGTGGCCACCTTCCTGATGTTCGACGAGAAGACCGAAGCGCTGGCTAAGGAAATTGGCATGGACGTATGGTTCCCGCCCGCAGCCCTGCGCCAGCGCTGCGACAACAAGATGGAGACCGTGCGCATCGGCAACAAGGCTGGCGTCCAATCGGTACCGAACACGCTCCAGAAGGTCACCAGCTACGAGGGACTCCTATGCGCCGCCGGTGCGGCGGGTCTCGGAACAGATCTCGTGGTGCAGTCAGCGTTCGGAGACTCCGGCCACACGACCTTCTTCATTGCCAGCGAAGCTGACTTTGAGAAACACAAGGACGACATCGTCGGCGAGGCCGAGGTCAAGGTCATGAAGCGCATCAACTGTCGCGGCGCTACTCTGGAAGCCTGTGCCACACAGTCCGGTACGCTAGTTGGTCCCCTCCTCACCGAGGTCGTGGGCGCGCAGGAGTTGACACCCTACAAGGGGGGCTGGTGTGGCAACGAGATCTTCCCTGGCGCGTTCTCGGAGGAGGTGCGTGCCAAGGCGCGCGATATGGCTGAGCGCTTTGGCAACCAGTTGCTCGAGGAGGGCTACCGCGGCTACTTCGACCTTGATTTCCTGGTTGATCAGGACACGGGAGAAGTCTATCTGGGTGAATTGAATCCGCGTATTTGCGGCGCCAGCCCGATGACCAACCACGCTGCCTTCGCCTACGCCGATGCCCCTCTGTTCCTGTTCCACCTGCTCGAGTTCTCGGGTATGCCCTTCGACCTCAACGTCAAGGAAATAAATGACCGCTGGGCGCAGCCGCAATTCATCGACTCGTGGTCGCAACTCGTCATCAAGTCTACGCAAATTCAGGTGGACGAACTCGTTAGCGCGCCGCCGACAGGAATCTACCGGATGGCCGACGACGGCACCATTGGTTACCAGCGCTTCGATTATGAGCGACGCGCCATCGACTCCGAGCGCGAGGCGTTCTTTCTGCGCATCTCAGGCCCGGGCGACTACCGCTACCAGGGGGCCGATCTCGGCATCCTCATTACCCGCGGCCGGGCGATGAAAGACAACTTCCGTCTCAATGTACGCTCGCGCGACTGGATCCGGGGGATCCAGCAGCTCTACGCCGGCAAGCCGTTCGTTCCCGCGGCCAACGAACCCGCCCCCGCCCCGGGCACGTTCAAGATCCTCTAATGTCATGACCCTCCATGCCGTTCACATTCCGGTGCGCTTCGAAGCGTGGGTGGAGGACCAGCCAGGTCCCCAATGGAGAGCGCGCTTCGACCGGTACTGGCCCGCCTACCGCACCTGGTTCCTGCGCACCGGTACGGTTGGTCGCCCGAGCTATCTCGATTGTCGCCGCGCACTGCGCAAGCACATGCCAGAGCTTGTTTCAGTATGGGAATCGCTCGTGGACCTGGCCGGCGGCGGTGACATCGAAGCGCGCTTTCTGTCCTTATGGTGCCCGCCGCCGTACATCGGCGGCTGCACGCAAGCCATATGGACGGACCCTGCAGGCCACGAGGAGCCGGCGCTGGTGCGCAACTACGACTATGCGCCCGCCCTGCTTGAAGGCGACTGGGTGGCGACCCGCTGGCGTGGCGCGCGCGTCGTCGCCATGAGCGACTGCTTGTGGGGGGCGCTTGACGGCCTCAACGAAAGTGGGCTCGCCTGCTCGCTGTCCTTCGGCGGGCGCACCGTATCCGGCGAGGGATTCGGGGTCCCTCTGGTACTGCGCTATGTGCTGGAGGTCGCCACCACGACCCGCGAGGCCATCCGTCTCCTCGAGCGCGTGCCCGTGAGTACCACCTACAGCATCACGCTGCTTGATCGCCAGGGCGACTGGGCCACGGTATTCGTGGCGCCGGACAGGGCTACAGAAGTCCACCGCCTGGCCGTCGTTGCGAACCACCAGAAGTGCGTCGAATGGCCCGAGCACGCCAAGGCGACCCGATCCGTGGAGCGCCAGCAGTGGCTCGAGGGCCGCATGACACAGCCGGGAAGTGCCCGCGACATTGCGATGGCGCTGATGCGTCCCCCGATGCTTCAGGACTCGTACCAACGCGGCTACGGAACGCTCTATACCGCCACCTACTGGCCTCGCAGCGGCGCGGTCGAGATGCAATGGCCAGGGAGAGAACCGTGGATGCAGTCGGTGGCCACGTTCGCCGAGAGCGAGCGCACTGTCCTCTTCTCGTTTGCGCCCGGTGAGCCGCGCCAGCAGTGACCGGCCGATTTCAAGACTAACCAAACGAGGGCTAGGGATTCCGCGACTGGTGACCGTGATATCCCAACACCTTTCCTCTCATGAGACCACACCCGCATGCCCGTCAAAGCTAGTCTGCTCTCCGAACTGCTGTTGCAAAAACGCGCCTGGACCCCTGGGGCGGGCACTGGCGACTGCATGCATCGGGAGCTCTATGAATTCATCAAGCGGGAGATTCTTGAAGGAAGCCTGTCGGGCGGCAGCCGGCTTCCACCGTCCCGTCTATTGGGGCAGGAACTAGGCGTCTCTCGAAATACGGTCCTCAACGCCTACGATCAGTTACTGGCGGAAGGCTACGTCACCGCCACCGTGGGACGCGGGACTTTCGTGGCGCATGTCCCGCTTCGAACCGCCCACCCTGCACCTGATCCCGCGGGCCGTATTCATGGGCAACTCACAACTCAATCCCCGAGCCTGTCTGCGCGAGGCACCCAGTTGCTGGCACACCGGGGGGCCTCAAACCGGCAATGGGGCGCCTTTGTCGCGGGTGTTCCCGATGTTTCGCTCTTCCCTCGCCAGATCTGGTTGCGACTACTGAACCGGCACTGGCGTCGCCCCGGCGCGGAGACGCTCAGCTACAACACGGTCGGCGGCCATCCAGCGCTGCGGCGTGCGCTTGCTGAGCACCTTCATCTTTCACGTTCCGTGCAATGCGATCCAGAGCAGATCGTGATTACCTCGGGTATTCACCAGGCCATCGATGTCGTCGCTCGTCTACTGGGCGACCCGGGAGACCGCGCTTGGGTGGAAGACCCCGGGTACTGGGGAACGCGCAGTGTGCTCACCAGCAATGGCATTGAGGTTGTGCCGGTCGCCGTCGATGCCGACGGCATGGCACCCAGCGACGCGCACCTCAACGGTCAGGCGCCGCGCTTTGTCTTTACCACCCCCTCCCATCAGTATCCTCTGGGAATGGCGATGAGCGTGTCGCGCCGGTTGATGCTGATTGACTATGCACAGCGTGCGGGTTGCTGGATCATTGAGGACGATTACGACAGCGAGTTTCGCTTCGAGGGCCGTCCGCTGGCATCGCTACAAGGACTGGACAACAATGAGCGGGTCATCTACATGGGCACGTTCTCGAAAACTCTGTTTCCGGGCATGCGAACGGGCTACATGGTGCTGCCGAGATCTATCGCGAAGTGTGCCATGCATGCATTGGCGGAGCTGTACCGCGAAGGACAGCTCGTCCAGCAAGCGGCACTGGCTGATTTCATGACGGAGGGCCACTATGCGGCGCACATCCGCCGCGTGCGGCATGTTTACGCCAAGCGCCATGGACTGCTGCGCCAGTCCATCGCTGCGCATCTTGGGCCCGACTGGCCGGTCGCCGCACAGGATGCCGGTCTCCATCTGGTCTTGCTGCTCCCCGACGACATGGACGACGTAGAGATCAGCCATCAGGTTCAAGCCCGGGACGTTGCCGCGAGACCGCTGTCGCATTACTATCAGAGTCAGAATGCGCACAACTTCCGCAAGGGGTTGCTCCTGGGCTATGCCTGCGTTCCCGACAATGCCATCGACCAGGGGGTGCAAGTCATCGCTCGCGCCATCCGCGAAGCACAGGTGCCGCGCTGCACTACTGCCGGGCACACCCAGTATCACTATCCCTTCCGGAGCGAAAGGTCGCCACAGGAGTCTTGGCCGTCGCCGTCGCCCCTGTGAGTCTTCGCCTCACTTAGCTCAGTGCAAGCGGCCGTTTGTTCGGACTCAGCAATGGTCGCGAACATCGAATCGTTGCTCGCCAGCTAGCCCGCGATAAAGTCAAGACTGAACTTTCGGATCGTGGAGCTCCACCACCATCTCGATTTCCACGCAAGCACCTAGCGGCAATTGTGCCACGCCAAACGCGCTCCGCGCGTGACGACCGACCTCTCCGAACACCTCGCGCAGCAGCTCCGAAGCGCCATTGGTCACCACGTGCTGCTCCGTATAGTCCGTCGAGGAGTTCACCAAGCTCATGACCTTGACGATCCTCTTCACGCGGCACAGATCTCCGAGGAATCCATGCAAAGTAGCTACCAAGTCCACGGCAGCTGCCCGCGCCGCCGCTTTGCCTTCCTCTGTGCCGATGCCGGCCCCAAGCTTTCCTTGCCACGATGCGCCGCTCCTGCGCGCGATATGGCCAGAAACAAACACCAGGTTGCCGCTTTGGACCGCCATCTCGAACGCGGCGCCCGGCACCAGTATCGGATCGAGCTCTATGCCCATTGCTGCGAGTTTTTCGTAGGGTGTGAGCATTTCGATTGTCTGAGTGGTCATAGGGTAGTGTTCCTTTCAATCTGGCCAGGCGAAGGCCTTCTCGTCGGCACGCCTGGCATTCATTTGTAAGCTTCGAGTTCGGGGATCAGTTCACCCCGCAACGCCTTGAGATGCTTGTAGACGGTTGCCCGTCCCATTCCGAGCAGGTTCGCCACATAGTTTGCTGCGCTCTTTCCCTTGAAGGCCCCCTCGATGTAGAGCGCTTCGACAAGTTCGCGCTTGTGGTCTCGGCTCAACGAATTGATCGCAAGCTGGCGCTCTTGCAGCCATCGGTGCAGAAACACGTTGATACGCTCCTGCCAGTCATCCTTGAACAGGTCGAGAGGATGCGAAGGCGCTACTCCGACACCACGTACGAAGAGTTCCAGTACATTACCGATTTCCTCGAATACCGCGATATTAAAGTTCACGCACATGACCCCGGCCATCGCCCCCTTGTCGTCCTCCAGCGTGACGCTCACCGAGCGCATCCGACGCCCATCCCAATTGACCTTCTCGTAGGGGCCATAGAGCCTCTTGGCCGGGTCGATATCGAGTTCATCGATCGCCGAATCGTCCCCCACTTCCCGCCGCGAAAGATTGTTGGCGATGTAGACCACCTTCTTGCTGGCAGTATCGTGGATGACGACCTCAGCATAGGGGAAAAAGAGCAAGGCCAAGCCATCCGAGATCGGCGCATATCGCTTGACTAACACATCTGCATTCCCGGTCTTCCGTTTCCGATTCATTGTCGTTCCTTTTTGCCAACACTGACTTCGCCAACAAGATACCGCAATCGCGGTCGACGAATTGCCATGGCAGCCTGAAACGCCTATTTGAGGTTGCTCGACAGAAACTGCCTGAGTCGGTCCGACTGGGGATTGGCAAACAGCTTCTCGCCGGACCCGGACTCTTCGACCTTGCCACGGTGCAGGAACATGACTTGCGATGAGACCGAGCGCGCAAAGCCCATTTCGTGGGTAACCACCACCATCGTGCGACCCTCGGCGGCCAGTTGCTGCATTACCTTCAGCACTTCGCCGACCAGTTCCGGGTCGAGCGCCGACGTCGGCTCATCGAAGAGCAGGACGTCCGGCCGCATGGCCAGCGCCCGGGCAATGGCAACGCGCTGTTGCTGGCCGCCGGACAGGTGGGCGGGATACGCCTGGCGTGTACGGGCGTTCAGGCCAACCTTGTCCAGACAATGCGCCGCCCACTCCTCCGCTTCTTTTCGCGCTACACCCAACACATGGCGCGGAGCTTCCATCACGTTCTGCAGCACTGTCATGTGCGACCACAGGTTGAAGTGCTGAAAGACCATGGCGAGCCGGGTACGAATCCGCCGCAGCTGCCTAGCATCGCTGACGTGCATCTTGCCGTCCTTGCCGCGATGCATGCGAATCGATTCGCCGCTTACAGCGATGTCGCCGGCATCGGGCTGCTCGAGAAAGTTCAGGCAGCGCAGAAACGTGCTCTTGCCCGAGCCGCTGGATCCGATGATCGAGATCACATCGCCTGACGCGGCAGACAGTGACACGCCGGATAGTACCTCGTGGTCGCCATATCGCTTGTGGATGCCAGTAGCGGCAAGCGCCGGCATTACAGCGGTGGACCGAACCGGAACAGGTTCCGGCGAAGCCATCTTCAGTGCTTGTGTCGACATCATTTCTTCTCCGTCGGCCGCAGAAATGCGAGCCATTTGTACTCTGCCTTTTTGAACAGGTGGACCACCGCCAGTGAGATCACCAAGTACAGTGCCGCGGCTAGGCCAAACGCTTCGAACGAGCGATAGGTGGCGGCATTGACATCGCGCGCCACCTTGAGTAGGTCGGGTACCGTGGCAACAAAGGCAACGCTGGTAGCATGCAGCATCAGAATCACTTCGTTGCCATAGTTTGGTAACGCCCTGCGCAGCGCCGAAGGCAGGATCACCCGCAGATAGAGTTTCCAGCGCGACATGCCGTATGCACGCGCGGCCTCGACCTCGCCGTAGGCAGTGCTCGCGATGGCGCCGGCAAAGATCTCCGTCGTGTACGCGCAGGTATTCAACGCAAATGCGAGGATTGTGCAGTTGAATCCATTGCGGAAGAATTGGTTCAATACGTCGATATCTCGCACCGTGGCCAGCCCGTATACGCCCGAATAGATCAGCAACAACTGCACGTAAAGCGGAGTGCCGCGGAAGAGATAGGTATAAAGGCGTACCGGCGTTGCCAGCCAGCGGTTTGACGATGCTCTCGCCACGGCCAGCGGCACTGCTGCCATGAAGCCAATGGCCAGCGACAGCACCAACAGCCACAGGGTCATTGCCAGGCCGGTCATCTTGCCGCCGTCGGTATAGAGATATACCTTCCAGTATTCGAATAACATGTCCATCAGAGTCTTGCCTCCCTGACACCGAGTGAGTAGCGCTTGCCCAGCCAGATCAACACCAAATTAGAAGCCGAGGTCAAGGCCAAGTAGATCACTGCCGCGACCAGGATGAAGTGGAACATGCTGAAGGTGCTCTTGCCTGCGTCTTGCGCGACCTTCACCAAGTCCGTCAGGCCAATCAGTGACACCAGTGCGGTCGCCTTCACTAGGACCTGCCAATTGTTGGCAATGCCCGGCAACGCAAAGCGCATCATCTGAGGAAATAGAATCCGCCGAAACACCTGGAATCCCGTCATGCCTACTGAAACCCCCGCCTCGAGTTGGCCGGCTGGCACGGAGAGGAACGCACCGCGGAACGTCTCGGTAAAGTACGCGCCATAGATGAAGCCAATGGTCAGTACGCCGGCTACAAACGGATCGATGTCGATTTGGCCGATCCCGGCGTAGTCGGTCAAATGATTTAGCCACATCTGGATGCTATAGAACAGCAACAACATCAGCACCAGATCCGGCACACCGCGTATCAGCGTGGTGTAGAGCGCGGCGACCCGATTCAGGCCCTTGCGTCTAGCCACCTTGGCGCTTGCGCCTAGCAGGCCGATGAGAACCGCCAGTAGTAGGGACAGGAAAGCAAGCTTGACGGTCTGCCAGGTCCCTTCGGCAATGACCGCACCATATCCATGAAGCATTTGTAGTCTCCCTAGTTATGCCATCGGGCGCTCACCCGAAGCGGGCCGGACGGTACGGCGTGGGATCCGTGAACGGCTTCTCGCCGGTCATCATCTCCGCCAGCAGCCGGCCAGTAACCGGGCCGAGCGTCAGCCCGTGATGGTTATGGCCGAACGCGAACCACAGCCCGAGGTGGCGCGACGCCGGGCCAATCACCGGGCGCATGTCCGGCGTACAGGGTCGATTTCCCATCCAAGGTTCATCGTCCAGCCGCCTGCCCAGTCCAAAGATGGGCTTCGCCTGGCGCTCTGCCCGGTCAAGCTGGATCGTAGTCGGCGGACGCGATGGGCTCGTCACTTCAACGCCCGTTGTAAGCCGCAGTCCCCGCTGCATGGGCGCCACCACGTAGCCGACTTCAGCATCGGCGATTGGATACCGTTGCGGATGGCGGGTCTCGGCCTGGTAATGCATGTGATACCCGCGCTTGGGGCGCAATGGGATCCGGTAGCCAAGCGGCACGATCAGCTCCGTGGACCAGGGTCCCTGCGCCACCACCACCTCAGCGGCTAACATGTCGCCACCGGCCTGCAAACGGACTTGCCAACCTTCCGCGCGCTTGCTAAGCGCCTGTACGGTGTCGCGTTCGATACGGCCGCCCATAGATTCGAACAGGCGAGCATAGCCCTGCGTCAGCCGGCCTGGGTCGGTCACACTGCGCGGGTCGATCCAATGAATTCCGCCGATGAAGCCCGGGCCAAGGCCCGGCTCGGTCGCCTCCAGTCCGCGCTGGTCCAATGCCGCCATCGCCAGCCCGTGCGCATCCCCAAGTGCCCTGCACACTTGAAGGCGACGCTCGAGCGCAGCCTCGGTCCGGTACGCCTCAATCCAGCCGCCAGGTTTCACCAGTCCCCCGAGGCCTCCCAGCTCGATCAGTTTGTCGTGCTCCGTGACACTATTGGCAATAAGGGGCAGCATATCGGCGCTTGCGCGTGCCAGCCTCGCCGGCGCAGATTCGCGCCAGTATCTGAACAGCCACGGCGCAAACGACGGCAAGGATCTCGTGTCGTAGCGCATGGCTGTCTGCCGGTTGGTCGCGTAACGCACGATGGTGAGCAGGTCACGCGGGAAAGCATAGGGTACGACCGAGGCTCGCTCGATCAGCCCCGCGTTCCCATGGCTCGTTTCTTCGCCGGGCAGACGGCGGTCGATTACGACCACGCGCCGCCCGCGCTGTGCGAGGTGAATGCCGACACTCACACCTACAATCCCGGCTCCGATTACAACGACATCTGCGTCCACGCTGCCCCCTCCAATCCGCTTCTTTTGCCACCGACAAACGACAAGGCTTACCGTCAATCTTTGACAATGATGTCTCGCTTGAAGTACTTCTGCGAAAGCGTCGACAGCGTACCGTCCTGCTTCAGTGCAACGATTGCGCCCTGCAGCTTCTCGCGCAACGCGCTGTCGCCCTTACGGATGCCAAGGCCGGTACCGATCCCAAGCGTCGAGGGATCAACCAGCGGCTCGCCGGCGAACTCGAAGTCGCGCCCTTCGGGCTTGCTCAGTAACCCGTCCAGTGCCGTCTGCGATTCTTGAACCGCGCCGTCGATGCGCCCGGCAATCAGGTCCGCAAAGACCTGCGCCTGGTCCTGGTAGGAAACGATTTCAGTACCTGTCTTCGACCAATGTTTCTGCAAGTAGGCCTCCTGCGTCGTTCCACGCATCACGCCCACCGTCTTGCCCTTCATCCCGGCTGGCGTGGGCTGCAGTTTTGTCGACTTGCGCGCTACCAACTGAATCGGCACCACGTAGATCGGCGCAGTGAAGTCAATGACCTGCTTACGCTTCTCGGTAATGTTCATCGCCGAGTTGACCACGTCGAACTTGCGCGCCTGCAGCGCGGGAATCAGCCCGTCGAAGTCGTTCTCCACCCAGACGCATTTCGCATTGAGCTTCTTGCAAATGGCGTTACCAACATCGATGTCGAAGCCCTGCAATTCGCCGGAAGGGGCTTTGCTTTCGAATGGCGGATACGTCGGGTTCAGGCCCATGCGCAACACCTGAGCCGATTGTGCGCCCGCTGTGCCGGCGAATCCCAAAGCAGCCAGAAGGCTCGCCAGCAGTTTCGTATTCCAGTTCATCGCGTCTCCTTTGATTGTTTCGCTGGCGGCTTCCGCCAAACCAGCATGACGATTCGTGGAAACGAAATATAGACAACTAATCTATTCTGGACAATCGGGTATACGATAGAGCAACTCGCCAATCGGGCGCAAATGCAGCACAGACGCGGCGCGCGAGCATTGGTCTGGTACCTGCACGTGGAATTGGCTCTTATCAGCGCCACGCCCAATGACTACCATGGACGCGGAACGACCTGTATTCGCGAAGAGGAACGGCATTGAGCACCGGCATGGACGCACCGCACGGGGGATCGCCCTGGCACCGAATTGCCGGTGCCGCGTCGATTCATGTGTTCCTGCCCGGGGATCCGGCATACCTGCCGGCGGACGTGGCCCTGCTGCGGCAGATTCTGGAATTGGCAGGTACCGAGCATGAGGCGCTGCGTGTCTCAACTCTGACGCCTCAGGCCGCGACGCTAGCCCCGCCGGATGTACTGATCCTATGGCAACAAGAGCCGGACTGGCTTGCGGCGCCGCAACTCGAGTCACTGGTCGAGCGCGCCACGTATGTCATCGCCGTTGGCGCGGCGGTGTTATGGATGATCCACACTGGGCGCGCCAAGGGCATCCGCGTCGCGCCGCACTGGATGCAGGCAGCCCAACTCGTGGCCGAATCCGACAGTATTCTCTCGCCAGCCATCATTGAGCACGCGGGTCGATGGACCACCTGCTGCGGTGGTGCGGCGGTCATCGACCTAGCTTTGATTTTCCTGCGCGACGTACTGGGAACGCGTGCCGCTGCCGACCTCCAAGCTCGCCTCTGCGTCGGGCAAGTGCGTGCGCCCGCCGACCTGCAACGCCCCGCCGATCCAGTGTCCGCGGGGCACCCGCCGGCCTTGGTCGAAGCTATCGCGCTGATGGAGGCAAACCTCGAGGAGCCGCTGCAGGCTGACGAGATCGCACGATTAGCCGGCGTTTCTCGGCGGCAGTTGGAACGGATTTTTCGGCAGTGTCTCGGCACGGCACCGTCGCGACATTACATGGAACTTCGCCTAGCCCATGCACAGCGGTTGATTCGCGATTCCCGCCACTCGCTGCTGCAAATCGCACTGATGTGCGGCTTCTCCTCCGGCCCGCATTTTTCCACGGCGTACCGTACGGTGTATGGCACGACGCCACGTGAGGAGCGGCAGCGCATCTTGGCTGGCGGCGCGCCCTGAAGGCTAAAGCACGACGTCAACTGCTTTACGCAACGACGCAACGACGCAAAATCTCGTCGCAATCCTGAACGGCAACCGCACAATTTATCCGTAGAGTGACATCCGGATAGTTGATGGAGCTTCCCCGCCATGTGGATTGCACGCCCCGCCGCCGATGACGATGTGCCAAGCCTGATGGCGCTTGCGGAAATGGCGCCCCCGCATGTCCATACACTCCCCCGTACGCACGACGCCATTGAAGAAGCCATCGCGCACACGCGTGAGGCCCTGGCCCGACTGGTTGATGCCCCTGCAGACGAGCACTACCAACTCGTACTGGAAGACGACACCGGTGCCATCGTCGGGACGGCGGCCATTGCCGCCACGGCAGGATCCGCAGGCGCCTACTTCTCTTATCGCAACGATGTCGTACACCACGTCTCTCGCGACCTGCGAATCGCCAACAATGTCCATGTACTGACACTGAATTCAGACCTGACGGCGCATTCCCAACTGTCCGGTCTGCAGGTTTCGTCCGGGCATGCCGCTGCCGCAACGCTCTTGTCGCGGGCGCGGCTGATGCTGGCGGCGGCCGACCGCCGACGCTTCGCCGACAGCTTCTTCGCCTGCCTGCCGGGGCAGACCTTCTCCGACCATACATCGCCCTTCTGGAACGCAATCGGTCGCAAGTTCTTCAACATGGATTACCTGTCTGCCGAGCGCGCGGTGCGTGGCGCCCGCAATGGGACTCTGATTGTGGAGCTGATGCCGCACTACCCAGTCTACGTACCACTTCTGCCCGAAGCCGCTTGTGAAGTCATAGGCCAGCTCCATCCGGCAGCGAGCACCGCCTTCGACATCCTCGCGGGGGAAGGCTTCGAGGTGGATCGCTACGTCGACATCTTCGATGGAGGCCCGGTGCTCGAAGCTCACGCATCGCGCCTGCGCACCCTGTCGACGACCCGCACGCTGACCGTCGCGGAAGCCGTCGATAGCCATCCGGGCGAAACCTGTCTGATTGCAACGGCCACCGCGACCCAGGCCTTCCGCTGTGCGATGGCACCGGCTACGGTTGAACTCGATCGGGGCCGAATCCTTCTTTCCGCCGCGACGCAGGACGCGCTCCACGTCGGCACCGGCGATGCCGTCATCGTTGCATCGGCCTGATGCGTCAGGGGAAACAAACATGCTAGTACTGCGTGCGATCCGTTTTGCTGACCTGCCCGCCCTCCTCTCCCTCGCCGGCCGTGTCGGGCCAGGAATGACGACACTGAAGGCCGACCCTGACGCGCTCGCGAGGCGCATCGTAACGGCCGAGGCCTCCTTTGCCGGCACGATTGCCCCCACCGAGCGCGACTATGTGTTCGTACTCGAGAACACCCGCAACGGCGACATCGGCGGCGTCAGTGCGATCAAGGCCGCGGTCGGCCTCGACGAAGCGTTCTACAGTTTCCGCCTTGGCCAGCTCGTCCATTCGAGCCGGGAGATCGGCGTGTACTCGAACAAGAAGACACTTTTCCTGTCGAACGACCTCACTGGCTGCGCCGAACTGCGCACGCTCTTTCTCGACCCTTCGCACCGGCAGGGACACAACGGCAAGCTGCTGTCCAAAGGTCGCTTGATGTTTGCCGCCAGCTTTGTCGATCTGCTACCGGACGTCCTCTGTGCGGAACTACGTGGCTACCTGCGCCCGGATGGCACCTCGCCATTCTGGGAAAGCCTAGGCCAGCATTTCTTCAAGATGGATTTCTCTGTCGCCGACGACCATAGCGGCGGCGGGGCGAAGTCATTTATTGCCGAACTGATGCCACGCTTTCCTATCTATGCGGACTTCCTGACCGAGGAAGCACAAACGGTCATCGGGCGTGTCCATGCATCCACAGAGCCCGCCCGCCGCATGCTCGAGCAAGAAGGGATGGCCTATGAAGGGCTGGTCGACATCTTCGATGCCGGCCCGGTTGTACAGGGCCACATCCGGCACCTACGAATTACCAAGGAAAGCACATTAGCAATTGCGTACCCGGTGCCGGATGGGACGCGCGCGCTGCACGCCGGGGCTCCGCAGCTAGTCTGCAATACGCGTCTGGCGGACTTCCGCGCTATCGTCACCGATGCTGCACCTGCATTTGGGAGGCTATCGCTCACGCACGAGGAATGCGCCGCCCTAGCCGTCGATGCAGGCAATCCGGTGCGCGTCGCCACGCTCAAACCAGGAAACATCGCTCATGGCCAGCCTACTTGACACTTGCACTTCATCGACCTGTGAGGCCCGAGAATTCAACTTCGACGGACTGGTCGGCCCTAGTCATCACCATGCCGGGCTAGCGAGCGGCAATGTCGCCTCCATGCGCCATCGTGGCACGGTATCGAACCCACGCCTGGCGGCGCTGCAGGGGCTGGAAAAAATGCTCGCACTTCATCGTCGCGGCGTTCCCCAAGCTATCCTGCCCCCACTGTCGCGCCCGAACCTGCGCCTGCTGCGCCAACTGGGCTTTCGCGGGAATGATGCCGCGGTACTCGCCGAAGCCGCACACGCGGACCAGCGACTGCTTTCCGCGGCGTATTCCGCTTCCTCAATGTGGGTGGCGAACGCGGCGACGGTCAGCCCTGCAGCTGATTCGGCCGACGGCAAAATGCATTTCACCCCGGCCAACCTGAGCGCCAAACTGCATCGATCCATCGAACACCCCGATACTACCCGACTGCTTCGCGCAATCTTCGCTGATCCGGCGCGTTTCGTCGTGCACGATGCGGTCCCGGGAGCCACGTCGCTCGGCGATGAAGGCGCGGCCAACCACACGCGGCTAACGGCGGGTCACGGCCTGCCCGGCGTGCAGTTGTTCGTCTACGGGGGAGAAACCTTTGGCGCAGAACCCAGTGCTCGTCAGCGCTTTGACCCTCGCCAATATGATGAGGCCAGTCGCGCCGTTGCGCGCCTGCATTGCCTCGATTCGTCTCGTGTGCTCTTCGGCAAGCAGTCCGCCGCGGCGATCGACGCCGGCGTGTTCCACAACGATGTGATTGCCGTTGGCAACCTCGACACCCTTTTCTACCATGAGGCCGCCTTCGAGGACGAGTCTGGCCTGATTGGCGCGCTCAGACGGAGTTGCGAGGCCGTCGGCTTCACTCTGCGAGCCATCCGGGTCGATTCCCGGGAAGTTTCGCTCGACGACGCCGTCTCCACGTACCTGTTCAACAGCCAACTGCTGCGCGATGCGCAGGGTCGCACACTGATTGTCGTGCCACAGGAGTGCCTTGAGCTGCCTGCGAGCCGGCACTACCTCGAGGCGATCTCTACCCCCGGCGGCGCGGTCGACGAGGTGCTGTCGTTCGACTTGCGTGAAAGCATGCGCAATGGCGGTGGCCCGGCTTGTCTGCGGCTTCGAGTCGTGCTCGATGACGGCCAGGCGGCAGCCATTCGTGCCAACGTCTTCTTCAGCGAGGAACTTCACGCGCGCCTCACAGACTGGGTCTGCCGTCACTACCGCGACCGCTTGCTGCCGCAGGACCTCGCGGATCCAGCTCTGCTTGACGAGATTCGGCGCGCGCTACAGGAACTGGAGACGATCCTCGCGCTTCCGGGCTTTTACGCCGAATCCTGACATCCGACGCATCGATCTACGGTGCGGCAATTCGAAAACATCTGCAACACATTGACATGGAAAACAACGCATGGGTGGAGGTGGACCTCGGCAAGTTTGAGGCCAACGTCCGGGGCATACAGACGCGTATCGGCGATAGAGCCGAGATGTGTGCCGTGATGAAGGCGGATGCCTGCGGGCACGGAATCGCGCTGCTGGTGCCTACGCTGGTTGCTCTTGGCGTGTCGTCAATCGGCATCGCGAGCAATGACGAGGCGCGGCAGGTCCGCCAAGCTGGCTTCACGGGCCGTCTACTGCGCGTACGCGCCGCCACGCTGGCTGAAATTGAAGACGGACTGCCATATGGTCTGGAAGAAATTGTCGGCAACCTCGACTACGCCCGGCACATCGACGCCCTTGTGCACCGCTACCGGCGCGTGGCCCGAGTGCACCTGGAACTGAACTCCGGCGGCATGAGCCGCAATGGCTTCGACCTCGACTCGCAACCGGAGCGCGGGAAGTGCCTGGCCGCCGCCGCATTGCCACACCTACGGGTAGTCGGCATCATGACCCATTTCCCCGTACAGGAGGTTAGCGACGTCGAACGCGGCCTCGCCCGTTTCCGGGATGAATCCGCATGGCTGATTGCCAGCGCCAGCATGGTGCGCAGTCAGATCCAGCTACACTGCGCCAACTCTTTTACCACGCTGGAAGTGCGGGCTGCCCACCTGGACATGGTACGCACAGGTGCCATACTGTTTGGCTGCCTGCCAGCCTATCCGGACTTCCAGCCAATCGCCAGCCTTAAGTCGCGCGTGGCGTCGGTGAATGCCTATGCCGCTGGCAACACCGTAGCCTACGACCGCACCCTGTGTCTGTCGCGCGATTCTCGGCTTGCCAATATCCCCGTCGGATATGCCGATGGCTATAGGCGCGCGTTATCGAACCGCGGCCAAGCACTGATTCGCGGCAGGGTCTACCCTGTGGTGGGGCGTGTGACTATGAACACGCTGATGGTCGACGTCACCGAAAGCCCCGACATCCTGCCCGGCGACGAGGTGGTGCTATTCGGAACACAGGGCGGCTCGCGCATCGACGTGGCCAGCATCGAAGCCGCAGCCGGCACGATCTATCCGGATCTTTGCGTTGGCTGGGGAAACTCTGTCACGCGAGTCGCCGTTCCGGCCAATCACTAGCAGCTTGCGACGCAAGGCCAGCTCCTAACCAACAATCTGCACACCATGCAAAGTATTCACATTCCCACCGACAGAGTTCCCACCGAGCAGGCTATCGGCCAGCCCGCTTGCCCCGCCGAAGCAGGCAGGGAGACAGACGTCGCCGGTATCACGAGATTCTTGCAGGTCGTCGACGAGGATCCACTCGAACACATCGCGGTGCTCGGCTACAACTGACGACAGCGTGGTGCATAGCAAGAATTCGATGATCTCGGCCTCAGCATAGGCGAGCACGCAATGACTGATGCGCGTCAGCTGTCGCGCCACTTTACGGGCGAGGCCTCCGAGGACCGCGGACCCTCCGCTGGACAATGCGTCCATGCCGGGCGAGCCATGATGCCTGCTCTCTCGCTGGCTGGCCGACGTCATCGGGCAATACACGCCAGTTCTGGTGGATTGGCACCTATAAGGAGAAGGAAATGGCACTTGAACTGCTCGTACTGACGCTAGACGACACGGTGTCGTGGCATGACGACCAGAACGAGGATCAATTTAACGGCGCTCGCCCTACCACGGGCGCCATCGACGATCGGCACGCGGTTTCGGCCGCGAAGGCTTTGGCTGACGCCTTCAGGCAATATCGCCACGAGGCGCATCTGGCAAGAGGCGAGTTGGCTCGTGCGCATGCCAAGTCCCTCATGTCCGCCTTTGAGAAGAGCTTCATTGCTGCGTGCGAAGAAGGCAATTTCCATATCCAGCGACAGGCGCTCGCGTGGATGGAAGATGCCGAGCGTACCGGCGGACGCCTCGCGCTCGCCTCGATGCTTTCATCCCGAATGGTATGCGCCATTATGGAAAGGGCGCTGGGACGGGATTGGTCCGAACGATTCTCTGTTGTAGCCACTGCCGATGCCATGTCCGCCCACCAGGCGGAGGGCGAGCAGTATGGCCTGATTCTGCGCACAACCGCCATACCGGCACACCAAGCCTTGCTCGTTACAGCGTCAGCGCACTGTGAAAAGATTGCTCGCGGTATCGGCATACATGCCGTACGGGTCAATGCGCAGGTGCCTGTAGCCGCGCCATCCCAAAACAACGAGATGTATCCTGGCTAACGGATGACGCGGCGACGCAAGCCCGTAGCAAGGACACGGTCGAACCCGTGGTTGGTTAAGTTCCCGACTCTCGCGAAAGGTCATGAATGTGACTCTTCACGTCGGCGACAGCGCTGCCGGGATGTAAATCGCCAGCCAAAATCGCATGCCATGGAAGCGCAGGAGTGCCGTAGATGGACGGTATAGCGAATTAATATAGGACGCGTCAGATTCGCCATTCGTCCCGCTGGGAGAACGACCATGAATTTC
>NZ_JFJW01000170.1:0-13970 GCF_000611125.1 Cupriavidus sp. SK-4 | reverse complement strand
GAGGGGGTGACCCCTCACCCTACTCGATTTCATCGTCAAACTCTGGGGTCGGGCCGCGCGCAGGCCCACACACTTCAGGAGAACCCATGTTTGACCACGTCAAATTCGGAGTCAGCGACTATGCAGCGAGCAAGGCGTTCTTCCTCAAGGCACTCGAACCGCTCGGCGTAGCGGTTGCCTCGGAGGGGCCGCCGGCGTACGGTGTCGAGCTTTGCCCAAAGGGCAAGGCTTCATTGTGCCTGTTCCAGACCGAGGAGAAGCCGGCGCATCTGCACCTGGCGTTCACTGCCGAGAATCGCCGGCAAGTCGAAGCTTTCCATCGCGCGGCCCTGGAGGCGGGTGCCAAAGACAATGGGGCGCCTGGTCTGCGGCCGCACTACCACGCCAACTACTACGCAGCGTTCGTCATTGGTCCGGACGGGCACAACATTGAAGTGGTTTGCCACCAACCCGAGGCCTGACCCTGCCATCGAGGGACGATTATTTCCCCTCGGGGTATTCCAGCTTCGGATACCAATCCGCACCCCGGCCTTCCGGCGTGGTGTCCAGCAGGGTCCACAGCGGATCCAGGTCCGGCGCACCGCGCGGGTCCTGACCTGGGTCGACCGAGAGGACATACATCTCGCTGCTCCAGAAATGGCGGATCTTGCCGTCCCGGCGCGTAAAGACCGAGTAGCCCGGAACGTCGGCATCCTCGGGGCTGACATAGTCGCGGGTGAAATCGCCGTCGACGTCCGCATAGGCCTTCAGCTTGGTCCAGCCTCGTGCCTTCTTGGCGGCGACCAGGCGATCGACGGGCGAGCGGGCGATCATCGCCAGCGCCACGCGCTGCTCGATGTCCGGAACCTTGTGATCCCACGACGCCATCACTGACGTGCACATGGGGCAAGGCTGTTCCCGCTGCGGTCCGAACATGTAGCTGTAGATGACCAGGGTGTCCTTGTCGCCGAACAGTTCGGCCAGCGTGACCGGACCGCGTTCTCCCTGGAATGTATAGCGCTTGGTCACCTCGCCGCCCGCGGGCAGGCCGCGGCGCTGTTCGGCCACGCGTTCAATGTGGCGCCGCAGCTCGATCTCCTCCGCGAGCAGCGCATTGCGCGCCTTGCGGTACTCCGCGCTTTCATTGGGAAACCGGACCGGGTTTTGTTGCGCCAGCTCAGCTGAGGGAATGAGTTTTGCAGTGGTGTTCATGACGGTCCTCCTGCCAGGATAGCTACCGCGAATGGCCGGGGAATGTGATGCCGTCGCGCTGCGTCGGCCTTTCGGCGGCCCTCTCGTAGTTCGTGGCAGGCTGGGCCGAAATGTTCCGCGCCATGCAGGGCCGATGCTGCCAGTGGCGTGGCCATTGCCTTTCCATTTGAGAAAGGATGGTGGAGAAAGCCGCGATTCCAGCCTGGCCCGCCTTCCCCTCATCATGTCTGTGGCGCAGCAATGCGGCAGATGCCTGCCGCCCTTCGACCGCAGCCCGTCCCTACGCGCCAGTGCGATGAGCCGTGCCTCATATCGGCACGCTGCGGCCGACCCGCAAACCTGGAAGTCATGCCAATGAAGATCGTATTCCTGGACCGTTCCACCATCTCGCCGCAGACCACGCTGCGAGCGCTGCCGTTCCCGCATGAGCTTGAACTCTACGGGGAAACGGCTGACGAGGACGTCGCCGCGCGCATCGCCGCCGCGGACGTGGTCATCACCAACAAGGTGAAGCTGGATGCCCGCCAACTTGAGCACGCACCGAACCTGAAACTTATCGCCATTGCGGCGACCGGCACCGATGTTGTCGACCTGCAAGCCTGTGCCGCCCGCGGCATCGTCGTCTCCAATATCCGCAACTATGCCGTCCATACGGTGCCGGAACATACCTTTGCCCTGATCTTCGCGCTGCGGCGAAGCCTGGCCGCCTATCACGATGCGGTCCGGCGCGGCCGCTGGCAGGAATCCGGATCCTTCTGCTTCTTTGACTACCCGATCAAGGACTTGCACGGGTCGGTGCTTGGCATCGTCGGCGACGGCGTGCTCGGCCAGTCGGTGGCCAGGATGGCGAGTGCGCTGGGCATGCAACCGCTGTTTGCGGCGCACAAGGGACGCGAGGGCATGGGCCCGCTGTACACGCCTTTCGACGAGGTGCTGCGCCGTAGCGACATCATCACCTTGCATTGCCCGCTGGTGGCGCAGACACGCAACCTGATCGACACCGCGGAGTTCTCGAAGATGGAACGGCGCCCGTTGCTGATCAACACTGCCCGAGGCGGGCTGGTCAACGAAGCGGCGCTGGTGGCAGCGCTGCAATCCGGAAAGGTGGCGGGGGCAGGCTTCGACGTTGCGACGCAGGAGCCGCCCGGCGCGGAGCACCCGTTCCAACAGTTGAAGGATGCGCCGAACTTCATCCTGACCCCGCACGTTGCATGGGCCAGCGACGAGGCCGTGCAAGGCCTGGCCGACCAGCTTATCGACAATATCTGTGCCTTCGCGCAAGGCGCGCCCAGGAACGTGGTGGCCGCATGACGTGCCCGCCGGACGAAGGATGGTGCCGACAATGAAAGCAGCAGGACTCAAGGTGCTGGTTGCACCTGACTCGTTCAAAGGCAGCCTCAGCGCGACCGAGGTGGCGGATCGCATCCGCGCCGGCATCCGGCGCGCGGTGCCTGGTGCGGATGTCACGGTCGCACCGATTGCCGATGGCGGCGAAGGGACCGCCGAAGTCCTGGCGGCCACGCTTGCGGGCGTGTGGGAAGCAGTGGTTGCCACCGATGCCAATGGCGTGCAAAAGCCGGTACGGTACTTCCGCGGCCGCACGCAGGAGTTTGGCGAGCTTGCGATTGTCGAGGTGGCTGAAATTGTCGGTCTTCCGCACGCCCTGGTGGCGCCGGGGCAACGCACGACCAGGGGAATCGGCCATGTCATCCGCGCGATCGCTGAGCGGGGTGTCGATACCATCGCGATCGGGCTGGGTGGATCTTCCACCAATGACGCAGGCGCCGGCCTGTTGGCGGAAACCGGCTTTTGCTTTACCGATGCGCAGGGCAACGCATTGTGGCCAACGCTGGATACGCTCGACGCGATCGGCGCCGCAACGTATCAGCGGCCTGCGCAGCTTGGCGGCGTCCGGCTACTGGGCCTGTCCGATGTCAACAATCCGCTCTGCGGGCCAAACGGCGCGACCTTTGTCTTCGGCCCGCAGAAGGGCGTGCAAGACCTGGCCGCTGCGGATGCCCGGCTGGAACGGTTTGCAACGCGATGCGCGGCCATAGTCGGGCTGGATGTTGCCGATGCGCAAGGCAGCGGCGCCGCCGGCGGCATCGGCTTTGCGTTGCGCCTGCTCGGCGCCGAGATCGTTCCCGGCGCGGCCTTTGTGCTGGGTGCTGCCGGTCTCGATGCAGGGCTCGGCGCCTTCGACTGGGTCATTACCGGCGAGGGACGATCCGATGTGCAGACCATGATGGGAAAAGGTCCTGCCATGATCGCGCGCATGGCGCGCCAGGCGGGTGTGCCGGTGACGCTGCTGTCAGGGGCGGTCGAGCCCGATGCCGGGCTGGCCGAAGCCTTCGACGGGTGCATTTCGATTCAGCAGGGGCCGGTATCGATCCGCTTTGCGATGGAGCATGCGGCGGCGTTGCTTGAGGATGCTGCGTGCCAGCTTGCGCGCCTGTACATCGCCGCCAGCAGCCAGGAAAATCGCCTGGACGTATAGCAAAAGAGTCTCCCCGCCTGGGGAGACCTTCCACGCATCGACGATACTTAGTCGGCGCGAATATTCGATGCCTTGACCACGAGCGACCAGGACGCCAGTTCCTGATCGACGAACTTGCCTAGCTCCTGCGGCCCCATGTAGGCAGCGAAGGCGCCTTGTTCCTCGATCTTCTTCCTGTACGTGTCGCTGGCCACGATCTTCTTCACCTCCTGGGACAAGCGCTCGACGATGGCCGGCGGGGTATTCGCCGGCGCAAACAGTGCAAACCAGGATTCCACCTCATAGCCCGGGAGGCCCGCCTCCGCGGTGGTCGGCACATTGGGCATGGAGGGATGGCGCTTCGGTCCGGCATAGGCAAGCGCCTTGATCTTGCCCGCCTGCACATGCCCGATCACGCTCGGCGGGGTCGTGATGAACATGTCGACCTGCCCGCTGATCAGGTCGGTGACCACGGGCCCGGCGCCCTTGTACGGTACGTGCGTCATCGGCACCTTGGTCTGCCGCGCCAGCATCTCGCCGGCGATATGCTGGATCGAGCCATTGCCGGACGAGGCATAGAACAGGCCCTTGCCATTGCTTTTGCCGTAGGCGACCAGTTCGGCTATCGATGTCGCGGGCAGCTTGCCGCTGACGGCGATGACGTGCGGCGCGCGCATGACCAGCGCCACCGGGACGAAGCTGGATGGCTTCCAGCGGATCTGCGGGAACAGCGCCGGATTGCCGACGTGGTAGCCGGAATACTGGAGCAGCAGTGTATAGCCGTCCGGCGCGGCCCGCGCCACGGCTTCGGTGCCGATATTGCCGCTGGCACCGGGCTTGTTGTCCACCACCACGGGCTGGCCAAGCGCGGCCTGCAGTTGTTCGCCAACCAGGCGGGCCACGATATCGGTGGATCCTGCCGGTGCGCTGGGCACCACCAGGGTGACCGGCTTGCTGGGGTAGGCGTTGGCGCTGTGGGCCGGGGCGGCCACAGCCAGGGCTGCCAGGGCGGCCGCGGCGATCGTCATGCGTTTCATGGGGGGCTCCTCCATCGTCTTGTCGGGTTGGCCGATCTTCAGTCGACCAGTTCTGATATCTCGATCAGGTTCAGGTCCGGATCGCGCACGTAGACCGAGCGGATCTTCTGCGTGGCACCGGTGCGCGCCACCGGTCCTTCGACAATGGGCCACTGGCATCGCTGAAGATGGGCGATGACGTCGTCGAGCGGGACCGAAGCGATAAAGCAAAGATCGAGTGCGCCGGGAACGGGCAGGTGTGCCTTGGGCTCGAACTCGGCGCCGCGCTGGTGGAGATTGATCTTCTGGTTGCCGAAGCGGAAAGCCAGGCGACCGTTGCCGAAGGTTTCAGGCTGCATCTGCATGACTTCGGTGTAGAAGTGCCGCGTGGCTTCGAGGTCAACACAGGTGAGCACCAGATGGTCGAGATGGTCGATCAGGGACATGATGGTTTCCGGGTGGGTGTCAGGGCTGGAAGGCCCGCTGTTCGGGAATCGCGTCGGCGGCAGGCATCGGATGCAGGTCGAGGCGGCGGCCGGCCTTCAGCAGCTGGCTTGGGACGTCATGGCCGATCAGGCCCGGCAAGCGCGCGGCGGCATCCAGGATGGCTGCCAGGTCGACGCCGGTGTCATAGCCGTCCAGTTCAAGCATATGGACGAGTTCTTCGGTGCAGACATTGCCGGTCGCGCCCGGGGCATACGGGCAGCCACCGAGGCCGCCGAGCGAAGCGTCGAAGCGGTCGATGCCCTGGTCCAGCGCGGCGAGCGTGTTGGCCAGCGCCAGGCCCCGGGTATTGTGGAAATGCAGGGTCAGCGCCAGGCCGGGGAACTGCCGCCGCGCGGCTTCGCACAGCCTGGCGACCTGGGACGGGAACGCCATGCCAGTGGTGTCGCACAGCGTCACGCCGTGGGCCCCCAGGTCAGCGAAGCGCTGCATCCAGTCCAGCACGTTTTCCAGCGGCACATCGCCTTCCATCGGGCAACCCATCGCGGTCGACAGCGAGATGTTGATCGCGGTCGGCGTCTCCCTCACCACGCGGATGACGTCGGCAAGCTGGGCAAACGATTGCTCGCGCGACATGCGCAGGTTGGTGCGGTTGTGGCTTTCGCTGACCGACATCACCAGGTTGACCTCGTCCACCTGGCAGGAGAGGGCCCGCTCGGCGCCGCGCACATTCGGCACCAGCACCGTGTAGACCACACCCGGGCGCCGCGCAATGCGATGCATCACCGCTTCCGCGTCGCGCAGCGCGGGAATCGCCTTGGGTGAGGTGAAGGAAGTCACCTCGATCCTGGCGTAGCCGCATGCGCTCAAGGCGTCGATAAGAGCGACCTTGTCATCGGTCTCGACAAAGCGTGCCTCGTTCTGGAAGCCGTCTCGCGTGGCGACTTCATGTATGTAAACCTTCCTGGCAGTCATGCCGGTCTCCTTGTCAGATAATCCCTGCCGCGCGCCATGCCTCGCGCTGCGCCGCGCCGATGCCAAGGCCTTCCAGCACCGCGTCGGTATGCTGGCCAAGCGCGGGGGCGGGGGTGGGCAGTGCGCCGGGGGTGGCGCTCAGCTTCGGCACGATGCCGGGCAACTGGACGGGGGTGCCGTCCGGCAATTGCGCGTCCAGGATCATGTCGCGCGCGCGGTAGTGCGGATCGCTGGCGATATCGGCGATGTCGTAGATCTTGCCCGCGGGGATGCGGGCGCCATTGAGCGCGTCGAGCGCCGCATCCAGGCTGCGCTGTGCCGCCCATTCGCCAATGGCGGCGTCGAGCATCGCGACCTGGCTGACCCGGCCGTCGTTGTGGGCCAGGGCAGGGTCGTCGCGCAGGTCGGGGCGCTCGATCATGTCCATCAGCCGCCTGAAGATGCCATCGCCATTGCCGGCGATCAGCACATACTTGCCGTCGGCGCAGCGGTACGCATTGGTTGGTGCGATGCCGGGAAGACTGCTGCCGGCCGCCTGCCGCACGGCGCCGAATACCGAGTATTCCGGCAGCAGGCTCTCCATCATGCTGAACACCGACTCGTACAAGGCCACATCCACGACCTGGCCCTGGCCGCCGTTCTGCTCCCGGTGCCGCAACGCCAGCAGGATGCCGATCACTCCGTGCAGTGCGGACAGGGAATCCCCGATGGACACCCCCACACGCACTGGAGTGCGGCCCGGCTCGCCGCTCAGGTGGCGCAAGCCGCCCATCGCTTCGCCAATGACGCCGAAGCCCGGCCGGTCGCGATAGGGACCGGTCTGGCCATAGCCGGACACGCGCAGCATCACCAGCCCGGGGTTGGCCGCGCGCAGGCTGTCCCAGCCCAGGCCCCAGCCTTCCAGCGTGCCCGGGCGGAAGTTCTCGATCAGCACGTTGCTTTGCGCGGCTAGCTTGCGCACGACTTCCTGGCCTTGCGGCGTGCGCAGGTCCAGCGTGACGGACTGCTTGTCGCGGGACTGTGCCTCCCACCAGACCGAGGTGCCTTCGTGCAACAGCCGCCACTTGCGCAGCGGATCGCCCGTGCCCGGCGGCTCGACCTTGATGACTTCCGCGCCGAACGCCGCCAGCATGCGCGCGGCAAACGGCCCCGCGATCAGTTGCCCCAGTTCCAGGACGCGAACGCCGGCAAGGGGCTTTGACTTGCTTGTTTCCATCTCGATGGCTCCTGCTGTGTGCTGGAGATAGTGGGTCAAAAGCCGTTGCCTGGTAATCGATGGATTTTCAACCGTCCTTTCCTTGCGGGAAAAGGTGGTCCATATTGCCGTGACCGGCACAACCCGCCACTTTGTCGGCTATCCCAGGCGGATCAAGGCCTGCATTGCGCTGCCGGGAGCCGGGCGCGCCGTTTGACAAGGCGCGAGCGGCTTACTAGCCTTTCCTGACTTTCAATCCAGTCGGCGCGCGTCGCCAGTGCAATCCGATGATCAATCCTGCCCATTTCGATCTCCAGTCCCTGCGCGTCTTCCAGCTGGTGGCCCAATGCGGCGGGCTGACGCAGGCGGCGAACAAGTCACACATGACGCTGTCGGCCCTGAGCAAACGGATCGCAGATCTTGAGCGCACGGTGGGATGCGCGCTGTTCCTGCGCGTTCGGCGCGGGCTTGAGCTGACGCCCGCTGGCCATGAGCTGGTCCAGCATGCGCGCATGGTGCTCGACAAGGTCAACCAGATGGCGGGCGAGATGAGCGACTTTGCCACCGGCGTGCGCGGACACGTCAAGGTCTGGGCCAATACGTCAGCCGTGATCCAGTTTCTTCCGCACGACCTGGCAAGCTTCCTGGCCTCGCAGCCGATGATCAGGATCAGCCTGGAGGAGCGACTGAGCCAGGACGTGGTGGTGGCGCTGCTGTCCGGTGAAACCGATATCGGCGTGTTCGCCGACAACGTGCCGGCTTATGACATCAGGAAGTCTGTCTATCGGCGTGACCGCCTGGTCGTCCTGGTGCCTGCCGGGCATCCACTCGCCGGGCGCTCGGAAGTGAGTTTCGACGAAACCCTGGAGTACGACTTTGTCGGCCTCAACCAGGGCAGCTCGCTGCTGCAGCGCCTGACCGACGCGGCATCGGCACTGGACAAGGTCGTGCGGCTGAGGATCCAGGTCAGCAGCTTCGATGCGATCTGCCGGATGATCGAGGCCGGCCTGGGCATCGGTGTCCTACCAGACGGCGCGGTCCGGCCCGAACTGCTGGGGGCTGGGCTGCATGCCGTCTACCTGTCCGATGCCTGGGCCTCACGCATTCTCTGGCTGGGCGTGAGGGATGAAGCTGGTCTCCTGCCGGAGGCAAGGACGCTGCTGGAGCATCTGCGTGCAGCGGGGTCTGCCAGCGCGAGTCGTTGATGGCATGGATGTGCCGTGATGCCGGTCACCGACGGTCCACAGGACGCATTTCACCGTCAGCACGGCCTGCCAGGAGATGACGGCGCGCCGGGCGGTGGCTAGTCACGCAAATGCTCGTCCATGAATTTCCGGAATATTTCCATGCTGGGTGCCTCGGTTCGCCCCGCCAGGGTGAAAAAGGCATAGCGGGGGCCATCATCGACCGCTGGGGTCGTGACCAGTTCGCATAGCTTCCCTTCGGCAATCTCCGCACGCACTGCGGCGACGATGCTGAACAGTATCGCGTCGGAATCCAGCACAGCTTCGACAAGGCTCCGGACATTCTCGCACCTGAGGCTCAGGCAATGCTCCGGATCGGCGCGCGGTCCGAAGCGCTTCACCAGGTTGCGCGCGACTTCCGTGCTGAGCGGGGCGGAAGCCAGCGGATAACGCATGACATCGTCAAACGTTACAGCGTCTCCGCCGGCGGCCTGTTGCACAAGCGGATGTCCTGTGCGGCAGATAAAGCGACCCTGCAACGCGTTCAGCAACTCGTGGCGAAGGTCCGTTGCTGGCGCCACGCTGCTCACCTCCACGAGGACTGCATCAAGCGATCGCTGACGCAGCTGGATCATCAGCGCATCGGAAGTACCAAGCGACACGCTGACCTGTATGCCGGGATGGTGCCTGGCCATGTATCGCAGAAACGGCGTCGCCAGCACTGCGCCCGGCCCGGCGCCCAGGCCGACGCGGATGGCACCCAGGTGATGGTGGTGGAACAGTTCGACGCTGCGATGCAGTTCCGCTTCCTCGAACACGATGCGCCGGGCTCGGTTGGCAATCAGCTCCCCCAATGGGGTCAGCACATTGCGCTTGCCGTGCCGGTCGATCAGGCGGCCTCCCAGTTCATCCTCCAACGTCTGGATGCTCCGGCTCAGCGCGGACTGGGTCAGGTGCAGGCGTTGCGCCGCCTGGCTGAAGGACGCCATATCCGCCACCATCAGCAGATGCTTGAGATGTTTGAGATGCATTGCGCACTTTGTAATGAGATTTTTGAATAAATTTTAGACTGATAATGCATTGGACGCATGCTGGAAGGCGCTTTACGATCCGATTCCACAAGAACACGCATTGAGGAGACAGCCATGACCCGATTCAAGAACGGCCGCCGTTGGCTCGGCGGCTTGGTTGCAGCACTGCTTCTTGCCGGCCTGGCGCCGGCACACGGCTTTCCTGACCGGCCGGTAACGCTGATGGTGCCGTTCCCGGCGGGCGGCCTCTCCGACGTTGTTGCCCGGAACCTGAACGGGTCCCTCGCCCGGCAGTTCGGGCAGCCGGTCATCGTCGAAAACCTCGGGGGAGCTGGTGGAGCGATTGCCGCGCAGAAGGTCCTTCATGCACCGGCCGACGGCCATTTGCTATTGCAGGCAGGGCCCGGCGAACTCATCACTACGCCGCTCGCCAATGCCGCAATCAAATTCAGGAGCGAAGATTTCCGGCTGGTGCATATGGTCGGCGCTGTCGATCTTGCCATCCTGGTGCGCAGGGACCTGCCGGTAAAGGATGTCGACGAACTGGCCGCCTATGCCGCGCAGGCAGCCAAGGCCGGCAAACCACTGACGTACGCGAGCGTCGGCATCGGCTCGCTCTATCACCTCCTGGGGGCGCATATGTCCCAAACCATCGGAGCGCCGATGACTCACGTGCCTTACAAGGGCGGCGCGCCCGTGATCCAGGACCTCGTTGGCGGAATCGTCGATATCTTTATCTCGCCGTTCGGCAAGCCTGATATCGAACGCATGCGCACCGGCCAGGTCAGGATGCTGGCGGTCCTGTCGCCCACACGCGTGGATGCAGTGAAGTCGGTGCCCAGCGTCAATGAAAGCAAGGCGCTGCGGGCCTTCAACTATTCAACCTGGGCCGGGATCTTCGTGAAGAAGGACACTGCCGAGCCGGTTGTGCAAGCGGTGCACAACGCGATTGTGCATACGCTGGCCGACCCGTCCGTGCGCGCCAGCCTGGATGCCGCGAACCTGCCTGCTTCCAGGCCGGTGTCGCTGGCGGAAAGCCAGAAGGCCTATCAGCAGAGCATTGAACAATACCGCGGCATTGCCCGTGCCATCGGCTTGCAGCCGCAATAAGGACGCCATGCATCCCATCCTGGCCGCGCTGCGGGACAGCGCCGAAGAGTTCGTAGCAGTTCGCCGTGACCTGCACCGGCATCCGGAACTCGGCTTCGAGGAACATCGCACCAGCGACATCGTGGCCAGCCTGCTCGCCGAATGGGGCTATGAGGTCGAGCGCGGGCTGGGGACAACGGGGGTCGTCGGCCGGCTGCGACGCGGTACGGGCCACCGCAGCCTTGGCATCCGCGCCGACATGGATGCCTTGCCGATGGCGGAGGCCACAGGGCTCCCCTATGCCAGCTGCCATCCCGGCGTGATGCACGCCTGCGGGCATGACGGGCATACCACCATGCTGCTTTGCGCAGCAAAGTATCTCGCCCGGCGCGGCGGCTTCAGTGGAACCCTGAACCTTATCTTCCAGCCGGCCGAGGAGGGGTTGGGCGGTGCAAAGAAGATGATGGAGGACGGACTTTTCAGGAAGTACCCTTGCGATGCCGTCTTCGCCATGCACAACGTACCGGGCACCGCATCGGGCCGTCTGCTGTTGCGTGAGGGCGCGGCGCAGGCTTCGGCCGACAACGTCACCATCACGCTGGAAGGCGTAGGCGGCCATGCGGCGATCCCGCACCACGCGGCCGACCCTGTCGTGGCCGGCGCCTCCATCGTGATGGCCTTGCAGACCATCGTGGCGCGCAATGTCGATCCGCTGCAAGCGGCGGTCATTACCGTGGGCGCATTCCAGGCCGGTACCGTCTCAAATATCATTCCCTCGCATGCCGTGCTCAGGCTGAGTGTCCGCGCACTGGACCGCGATGTGCGAGAGCGGATCGAACAGCGTGTCAGGGACCTGGTATCCGCGCAGGCGCAGAGTTATGGCGTCACGGCGCAGGTCGATTATCAGCGCGGGTATCCAGTCCTGGTGAATACGCCGGCTGAAACGGCGTTCGCGAGCCAGGTCGCCCTGGAGTTGCTGGGCCCGAGCCACGTCAATTGCCAGGCGTCGCCCATTGCCGCCAGTGAGGACTTTGCCTTCATGCTGGATGCCGTGCCCGGCTGCTACCTGTGGATTGGAAACGGCGAAGGCGGAATGGCCGGAGGCTGCTCGGTCCACAATCCCGGCTACGACTTCAATGACGGGAACATTGCTGTCGGTGCGGCATATTGGGCCCTGCTATGCGAACGTTTCCTCGCGGACTAACGCTGCCCGTTCTTCGAGCATGACTGGGCCTTGATCCCAGCCGGATTGTGCGGGCGGGCGGATCGGCCGGCGGGATGCACAGTCTTCCATCACCGGCCGGGCCGCCAGCGTTCGTCGACCCAGCGCCACCAGTGCGTTAGTCGGCACGGGGGCACGGTGATCAAATGTCGAAGTAGAGCTGGAATTCCCACGGGTGTGGCCGCACCTTCAAGGTATCGATCTCGCGCGTGCGCTTGTAGTCAATCCAGGTCGTGATCAGGTCTTCAGTGAAGACATCCCCCTTGCGCAGGAACGCTGAGTCGGCTTCCAGCGCGCAAAGCGACTCTTCGAGAGAACCTGGTACCTGCCTGATGCGGGCGGCTTCCTCCGGCGGCAGATCATAGATGTTCTTGTCGAGCGGGTCGCCGGGGTCCGTCTGGTTTTCAATGCCGTCCAGGCCGGCGAGCAGCATTGCCGAGAAGGCGAGGTAGGCATTGGCGGACGGGTCAGGACAGCGAAATTCAACGCGCCTGGCGCTCGGGGAATCCGAAACCATTGGAATCCGCGCCGCGGCGGATCGGTTGCGCTGCGACATGGCCAGATTGACAGGCGCCTCGTATCCGGGCACCAGCCGCTTGTAGGAGTTTGTGCTCGGTGCGCAGAAAGCCATCAGCGCCGGGGCGTGGCTGAGCAAGCCGCCGATGTACCAACGGCACATCTGGGACGTCTGCGCCCAACCGTTCTTGTCATAGAAGAGGTTCTCGGCGTCGCGCCAGAGGCTCTGGTGGCAATGCATGCCGCTCGCGTTGTCGGCAAACAGGGGCTTGGGCATGAAGGTGGCGACCTTGCCGTGGCGCCGCGCAACGTTCTTGCAGATGTACTTGTACATCATCACGTTGTCTGCCATTCGCATCAGTGGCGCAAAACGCATGTCGATTTCGTTCTGGCCCGCCGTGGCGACCTCATGGTGATGCACCTCGACCTGGATGCCGGCCTGCATCAGCGCGAGCACGATTTCGGAGCGGATGTCCTGCAGCGTGTCGCTTGGTGGCACGGGAAAGTATCCACCCTTGTAGCGCTGCTTGTAGCCGAGATTGCCCCCGCCATAGGCGCCTTCGTCACGGCCCGAGGTCCATTCGCCTTCGGCGGATTCGACATGGTAGTAGCCAGAGTGCTGGTCCTGCCCGAAGCGGATGGAGTCGAAAATAAAGAACTCCAGTTCGGGGCCAAGGTAGCAAACCGTGGCAAGACCGGTTTGCTGGAGGTAGAGCTCTGCCTTGCGTGCGATGTGGCGCGGATCGCGCGAATACGGCTGGTGCAGGACAGGGTCCAGCACGTCGCAGATCAGCGCCAGCGTTGGGGCTGCGCAAAACGGATCGATGAATGCCGTGGCCGGGTCGGGCCTGACCAGCATGTCGGACTCGTGGATTTCCTGGAACCCGCGAATGGAAGACCCGTCGAAGCCGATGCCGACAGAGAATAAGTCGTCGTTGACTTCCGGCAGCGTGATCGAGAAGTGCTGCCACACGCCGGGCAAGTCGGTGAACCTGAGGTCAACGACCTGGATCGCGTGCGTCCGGATCAGATCGATGACTTCGCCGGGGTTTTGCGGCGGTGCAACGTGATAGCTGCCGGGTTCTATTGAGACCATGCCCATATCCGCCTCCGTCATCTGCGCGCAGCTAGTTCAACATTAGCCTGTCAGATTCCGAATGGAAAGCGCCTCACCAACCCCGCAGTCCTGCCGAATGGCTGTGGTCGCCAGCCTGACTCAAGCCGGCTTCCCCTGACTTTCGCTTGGTTTGCCTATTGTTCCCGAGCAGGCGATAGCACGAGTAGCGTAGACGTGCCGTGGGCCAGGACGCGCCCGTCCTTCGCAAGCACGCGAGCTTCCGCGGTAATGATCTGGCGGCCGTGGCTGACAACGCGGCCTTCGACACGGACCCGGCCTGTATCGGGCTTGATCGGCCGGGAGAAATTTCCCTTTGTTTCGACAGTGGTGTAACCAGTGCCGGCGGGAAGAAGGGAGTTGGCTGCGCAGGCGGCTGCGCTGTCGATGAGCGTCAGGGGCCATCCGCCGTGCACCGAACCCATTGGATTGAGCAGTCTGGACGACGGCTCGCCTTCGAACGCGGCGAATCCGTCGCCGACCTCAACTAGGGCGTGTTCACACTAATTGGATTTAG
>NZ_JFJW01000169.1:0-4239 GCF_000611125.1 Cupriavidus sp. SK-4 | reverse complement strand
TCGTCTTAGCGCCAGGCTCGCCATCGCTCTTGCGCCCAAGGAATCCATCCAAGGAAGCGACCAGCCGAATCATCTGATTGAGTGTGACCGGTGTCTTCGGGCGTGCCTTCTTGGCAAGCACGTATGCTCCCCGAATTTCGTCGGCGTCAAAGAACAGGGATGCACCAGGTCCGGGCAAGTTCTGCCCAATCGCATCAAGCGGGCAATGCGCCTGTCATGGAACTGAGATTCTTCAATGAAAGCGTAAGCTTGCTGCCATTGGTGGTGGTGATATGTCCATAGCTCACGGTCGGCATGAACGGCATGTCGGGTGCAACGGCGACTTGGGGATTCCTTGCACCGTCAACGGAGAGATTGAGCTCAATGGCGATCGAATCGATGGCCGCGCCTCCTTGCTGATTTCGTCCCGCAAGGTTCTTTCTAACCTATACAGATCGTCGGCCACTTGTGCCAATGCTGTGAGAATGTCGACCGGCTTGCCGGGCGGAATTGGCGGGTGTTGCATCCGACCACCAGCCATGATGCAAATAGCAAGGACGAAGTCAAACGCATCACTTTTTCTAGTCGCTGGACGATGTACGTCCAATAATTTGTACCGATGTTGCGCTTCGATCTGTGTGGCATCTAATGGACTAGACGAGGATGACGAGCTTATGCAATCCGTATCATCTTGACTCTGCAGACCCGGAGACGCTCTGCTGGTCAAAGGGCGTCTCGAAAAACTTCCGTCCCTTGTCGAACCGGCAGCGTCGATTCCCGGCGACGATGCAACGCCGGAGGTCGCTGACGCCAGCAGCCACGGGGAAGAGTTGCCTCAGGATCCCCAAGCCGACGCAGCTCCCCGTCGAAAACGCTGAACCGGTCGGAGAAGACGTCCGGCCGGCACCGAAATCAAAGCTTACCCCCTGGGTACGGCCTCCGAAGCAGGCCGCAGCAGCTCCGTGAGCACGACTCGTTCCACGCATTCCGGGACGCATCGGTCGTCTTCTGTTCCCCAAAAGCCAAGCACGGCAGCCCTCTTCCCGAATTCGGTTCTCCAGCCGGTGAAGTCGCTGTCGGTCGTCGCGCTCGAAGTTGTTCAGGCGCATGGGGGAAGTTCGAAGGCAGTGGCAGCCGGCTCTTGGCGTCGACTGTCTTAAATAGCCGACACCACTGCGTGTTTCCCGCGGTTTCCGGTCATCGGTTGCTGGCGGGAAACGGGCTTCGCTCCTAAGCTCGAACAGGCTGCCCGGCAGCATGTTGCAAGGTCAGGCATGCAAAGAATGAAGTTGTGGCTGGACCACCCAAAGCAAAAAAGAGAAAGAGAGGAGAACACCATGTTACAGAAAAGGATGGCCCTGGCGACTCTGCTGGGATGGCCGATGGCAACCCTTGCGCAGTCAAGCGTCACGCTGTACGGCGTGATCGACGCCAACGTGGAATATGTCAACCACGCGGGCGTCGTGCCGACGGCCGCCAACGGATTCAACCCGGGACCGGGCAACGATGCCTACCGACTGACTTCCGGCGGACTTTCCGGCTCGCGCTGGGGCCTGCGCGGCAACGAGGACCTGGGCAGCGGCATCAAAGCTATCTTCGTGCTGGAAAGCGGCTTCGGCCTCGATACCGGCCTGTCGCAGCAAAGCGGCCGCCTGTTCGGCCGCCAGGCTTTCGTGGGCGTCCAGAGCGACCGCTTCGGGCAGGTCAGCCTCGGTCGGCAGTACACCTCGATGTTCGAGGCCCTGGCCAACTTCTCTCCAACCGCCTATGCCACGCAGTATGAGCCGGTCGTCATGCAGTCCGGCCCCAACTACCGCGAGGACAACACCATCAAGTACACCGGGAAGTTCGGGGGGCTGACGGCACTCGCGCACTGGTCTTTCGGCGCCGGGGTGGCCCTGCCCGCCTCGGTAGGGTTCCCCATCCCGATCGGCGGCAATGGCGAAGTCCCGGGGCAGTTCCGGCGAGACACCGCCTATGGCGGGGCACTGGCTTACACGTTCGGCCCGTTCGCCGCGACGGCCGGCTATGACCAGTGGAATCCCACAATCGGCACCGGCACCGGCATCATCAAGAAGGCCGTGGTAGGCGCCAGCTATGCGTTCGGCCCCGCCAAGATCATGGGAGGCTACCGCTGGGGCCAGAACAAGAACGCGGCCGATGTCCTGATCCAGCGCGATGACTTCTACTGGATCGGGGCCAACTACCAGGTCACACCGGCACTCGCGCTCACGCTCGAGTACAACTACGACGACCTCAAGAACCTTTACGGCAACACGAGTGTAGCCAACCCGTGGCAGATCTCCTTCGTGGCCGACTACTCACTGTCCAAGCGCACCGATGTCTACCTGACCACGGCCTATGCTAAGAACGCCGGGTTGATGCTCGAGTCGCTCGCGACCTTCTATGCCAACAGCCTGTCGCTAGGTAACAGCTATGTCCTCGGCAACGGGCAGAGCAACATGTTCGGCGTCGCCTTAGGCGTCCGGCACAGGTTCTGAATGCGCGGGGAGACCGGCAAGGCGTCATCGAATGGAGGGGACTTCCCCGTCCCGAGGTCGCGGCGCAAGCCGCCAGCTGGTTCGGAAGTGCCATGATGGCGTGTCGAAGCCGCATCACAACCAACGAAGGGGAATTCCCTTCCATCCGACTAGTACAAAGCCTTGATACTTTCAACTCCGATCTTTCGTTGCATAGATCAAGGCCGTCAGCGACAAAAAACGGGCAGCACTGGGAGCCGGCAAGCCCCAAAACTAGCGCACGAAAAGGTTATCGTCGCAACTCTGCGTTGTCATTCTCTCGCCGGCACATGCATTGCGCAATGGATGATTGGGGGAACATAGCCATGGAAACAGCTCAAACCGCAGGTCGGCTCAGCGCAGGCGAAGGCAGGTGTCAACGCTTTGCGACCGGCGCGGCCGGGTATCTAATCACCTTTTTCCTCGCGGCGGCAGCTGGATCGGCGCAGGCTGCACCACCCGATCTGCCTGGGCCGACCGATAGCGATAGCTGGCAATTTGCCATTGCGCCATACCTTTGGCTGCCCAACGTCAGTGGAGACTTTCGCTTTTCCGGATCGTCATCGACCGGCGGCGGCAATCTCGACATCGGCACGGGGCCGGACAGCTATCTCCAGAACCTACAGTTCCTGCTGATGCTGCAGGCTGAGGCCAGAAAGGGCAACTGGTCGATCTTCGGGGATGCGATCTACCTCGACTTCAATCGCCAGGACACCACACTCAAATCGGTGACGGCGGGCAATGGCGCCCGCATCATCGTGCCCCGCGACGTAGCGACCGATGTGGGCAGCAGCATGACTGGGGGGATGCTCCAGCTTGCCGCAGGCTACAGGGCGTTACGCGCGCCATGGGGCAATATTGAGCCGTTCGGAGGCCTGCGCTATCTGAACCTGAGTGCGAGCGCGCATTGGACGCTATCCGCAACGTTCACGCAGCAGGGCGCGACGCTGGCGCAGCAAGGCAGTGTCTCGCAAACGGAAAACCTCGTGGACGCGATCTTCGGTGTGCGCGGTCGCTTCAACCTGAGCAGCAATGGCAGGTGGTACGTGCCGTATTACGTCGACGTCGGGATCGGGTCTTCCAGCTACACGCTGCAAGCGTCCGCCGGGGCGGCGTATGCGGCAAAGTGGGGCGATATCCACTTATCCTACCGCTACCTGACCTATGAAGTGAAGGGAGGCGAGCTGATACAACGGCTCACCTTTAAGGGTCCCATGCTCGGAGCGGTGTTTCGGTTTTGATCCGTTCTTGCCCCCATCGTCACGCCCAGGCTGCGAATGACATAGGCCGCCCGCTTCGCCTCGGCAAGATCGGCGACATCGGCAACATCGACATCCTGATCAAAAATGCCGGGGTAACCGGATCGCGCTCTATCCCGATCCGCTGCTGTCACAGGTCCAGATGGCCTCCACCTACCCGCTGGAAGTCGCCCTCGCCACGCGCTGGAGCAAGGCCCATCCGCACCTCAAGGGTGACGACGCAGTCAAGGCGGTACAGAACGAGTCCTGGGACGTCAGCGTAAAGTCGCTGGTGGCGTTTCCGCAGATCCTTGCGCCAACGGGCGACAAGCTGGACTAAACCCAGAAACTGGGGGATGCATTCCTGGCCCAGCAGAAGGAGGTGTTCAATGCCGTGCAACGCCTGCGTGTGCGCGCCCAGCAAGCCGGTCACCTCAAGTCGGGGCCGCAGCAGACCGTGACCGTGGAAACAGCAACCTCCGGCGAAGCCGCGCAGCAGACCA
>NZ_JFJW01000168.1:0-32481 GCF_000611125.1 Cupriavidus sp. SK-4 | reverse complement strand
ACGGGCTCAGATAGAGTGAACACGCCCTAGTGTCTTCAGGTTCATGGCGGACTCTCCGTTTGGGCATGCGCGAATCGCCCCCGGAGTTCAGCAAGCTCAAGGCTCGGTGTCTATCTCGTTTCGATGACAATCGCTGCCCCATGGCGTTTCATTTCCTATACATACTTTTTTTTGCAGTCGCACGCCATTCCGCATCGCCGCAGCTCGTCCATAGAGCCGATTTTTCATTCCGATTCCGCCAGCTAGATTGACCTCATCGTTGGCGCGGCCAAAGCCATCGAATTTCGCGTGCTCAAAAGGCCAAGGAAAGGGGGTCCATCCATGAAACGCATTCACATGAAGCTGGCGGCCTTGCCGCTCGCCTGTCTCGTCATCACGGTCGCAGGTTGCGGGGGAGGCGGGGGCGACTCGACGTCTACCACTGCCGCCACCACAGCACCAGGCACCGGAACGCCAACGTCGCCAACGTCGCCAACGTCGCCAGCAACGCAGACCGCGGCCAGCAGCAGCGCCATGCTGTCGGGTACCACCGATCCCGGGCCCGAGATCGGCAAGGACGGGGACTTCTACCTGAATACCGTGACCTGGATGCTGTTCGGGCCCAAGGCAAACGGCGTGTGGCCGGCAGGGGTTTCGATCGCGGGTACCGGCAATACCGGGGCGGCCGGGAACACCATCCTGTCCGGCTCGGTCGATCCGACCGACAGCGTCGGCAACAATGGCGACTACTACATCAATACCTCCACCTCGACCGTGTTCGGGCCCAAGGCAAACGGCACGTGGCCGCCGGGCGTCCAGATGGGTGGCGGCACCGGGTCGGGCACCGGCGGCGGCGTCGTCCTGACCGGCGCGGGGGCGCCATCCAACAGTGTCGGCAACAATGGCGACTACTACCTCGACACCAACACCTGGACGCTGTATGGGCCCAAGGCCAATGACGTGTGGCCGGCAGGAGTCACGCTGGTCACCCAGCCGGGCGGCAGCGGCGGCACCGGCGGCTCCGGTGGCGGCACTGCAGGCAATGGCGGTCACATCCTGTACGGCAGCGGTGCGCCGACCGATGACATCGGCGTCGATGGCGACTTCTATTTCGACACCACGACCGGGACGCTGTACGGTCCCAAGGCGGGCGGCAAGTGGCCGACCTCGGGCGTGACCGCAGGGACAGGCACCGTCTACAACGGCAACTTCAACGTGCCAGACACGCTCAGCCGCGGCCACTATGTCATGACCGGCGCCGGCGGGGCGGTTCCCTTGCCGACGGACTTCGGCGTCGTGATCCCCTACGATTGCAGCAAGGTCACGCTCACTGCCACCACACTCGGCAAGGTGCGGGGAACGCTGGACATCTCGGTGCACAAGGTGACGGGGTCGGGCGCTTCGGCAGCCATCACGCCCCTCAACGATCTGAGCTGCAAGATCACCAACGGCCTGCAGAGCTGCAGTGAGGAGGTGCCGTCCGGAACCATCAACCACAACGACAAGCTGCAGGTGCAGGTCGACAACAACCAGGCCACCGAGTGGGGCGGCCTCGCCGTCAACCTCGCCTGCGTCAAATAAGCCGGTTGGATGGAGGCGCGCGTCTGTCTCGGGGGAGGCAGACGCGCAACTGAGCGGAGGCAGGGCAAATTGTCCTGCCTCCTTTCATTTTTTCCGTGGTGCCTGGCATGGTGAACGACTGCGCGTAGCCCGTTCGGCTTGACTTGTTGGATGTGCTGATCGCGGAGGGCCCCGGCGGGGTTGAGCGAGGACGTCGGCCACCGCTACGACGTGCGGTTTCCGTTCAACATGAGCTATCAGTGGGGATCTGGCGGAGCAGTTCGGGCAACACGTCGGCATCGCCGACGTCCTGATGCGTCATCAGCGCCGCGCGGGGCACTGACTAGCCACCAGCGCGGGCCACATCTTCAGGTGGCAGCCTGCCCCGCAGGCATAGTGCCCTGAATGTCGCGGCAAGCAGCCGCTCCCAACGGCGCCGCCGTGATGGCCGCATCGCGTCGCCGGGCAACAGGCACGGCTGTGCCGGCTCCGTATCGGCTGACATGTCCGCTTGCAGCGCAGGCTGCGCGAAGACGGCGTGCCCGCTGTACTGGGCCAGCAGTTCCTCGCGGCTGACTTCCTGCACCCCACCGCCCCAACCTGGCAGGGCAACGAGAAACCGCCCGTGCTCGCAGCGCTGCAGCAGTACGCACGGCCTGTTCCTGTCCAGCAACAGGATGGCCGGTATCGAGGTATCCGGGATATCGTCGAGCTCGCGCTGCGCCAGCCGGGTCGACAAGCCGGCGCGCGCCGCCGCGGCGCAGAGCAGCGGCAACGTCAGGGCCTGCCCGTCCAGCGGCAGCCCATCCAGCAGGACCGCTGAAGGCACCGTCCGTTGCAAGGCCCGGTTCAGCAACAGCAGGCAGCCCAGCATCGGATCGTCCGCACCCGTGAGCCGGCTCATTGCGGCAGGAGGCTCCCGGCGGCCAGCCATGAAAGACAGGCCGGAAGTGCCGGGATGCACAGTGGGCGCTGTCCTGGGTTGCTGTGTGCGCCGCGGTGGCGCTGTTTCAGCTTCGATGTCTTTTGCTGGCGCCTCGCATAGTGCAAGGTCAGCCGACGCATGTCGTCCGCGCGGATTCCGTTCACCCATGATTCCCCCCGGCTTCAGTGGTGTGAGCTCTACTGCGAGGGTAGTGCACCAGGGGGCGCGAGCCCATCATGCAAACAGGCTAGTGCGGCCGCGGCAAGACTGATTCAGGATTGATACGCCCGGGGCATGGCTGTTCCCTGGCGTGGCCCGGCGGCGCCCCTCAACGCCGCTGCGCCAGCCAGATCCCCGCCGCAATCGCGGCCAGCCCCACTGCGTGGTACCAGCGCGGCCAGTCGCCCAGCAGCAGCGTGGACAGCAGCGCGGCGAATACCGGCGTCAGGGTGATAAAGAACACCGGCAACTGAGCGCCCGCGCGGGCGATGGCGCGGTCCCAGGCAAAGTAGGCGAGCAGCGAGGGAATGGTTGCTACATAGAGCAGGATGGCCGCGACCTTGCCGTTCCATTGCAGGGGCTGGTCCAGCGTCATCAGCTCCCATGCCGTCACGGGAGCGCTTGCCAGTACGCCGGTGACGATCTGCGCAAACAGCAGCACGGGCAGGGGCATGGCGGGGCGCTGTTTGCGCAGCAGCCAAGTGTAGCCGCTCCAGGCGATGGTGGCGGCCAGCATGAACAGGTCGCCGGCAACCAGGTCCAGCTGGGCGAGCCGGCCCAGCTCGCCGCGTACCAGGACGAAGGTCACGCCTACCATGCACAGCAGCGCCCCGGCGACATGCCATGGCTTCACCCGTTCGCCAAAACAGATCGCGCCGATCACGATCAGAAACAGCGGCGTGGATGCGCCGATCAGCGTCACGTTGATCGGGGTCGAGGTGGTCAGCGCCAGGTACTGCAAGGCGTTATAGCTGGCGATCGAAAGCACGCCCAGCGCGGTGATCACGCCGGCGTGCCGGCGCAGTGCCGCGCGGTGCTCGATCACGCCGCGCCAGGCAAAGGGTGCCAGCAGCAGCCCTGCCAGCACCCAGCGCACAGAGTTCAGGGTGATGGGCGGCACCGTGCCGGCGGCCAGGCGGCCGACGATGGCATTGCCGGCCCAGCTCAGTGGCGGGAACGCAAGCAGGAACAGCGTTGTCCAGTCGATGCGTCCAGTGGTGTTGCTGCTTGCGTGCATGGGGATGGGGCGCTTGTAAAAAGCGCATTATCCGCCATGAATGGCGCCGGGCGCCTGGCGCCAAGATCCAGGGGGAATGTGTCATGGCCTTGCGCAGGCCATGACCGCAGTCATTGGTCAGGTGTCCCGAGCGCGCGGCTGATGCGCAACGCTCCCAGGGTCCCGATCACGCCAGACAGCAGGTAGAGGCTGACCGCTGCCAGCCCGAACAGCGAAGACAACCCCAGCGCCACCAGCGGCGCAAAGGCGGCGCCGAACAGCCAGCCGAAGTCCGTGGTCAGGGCGGCCCCGGTGTAGCGGAAGCGGCGTTCGAAGTTCGACGTCACCACGCCCGCAGCCTGCCCGTACGACAGGCCCAGCAGGCCGAAGCCGGCCAGGATGAAGATGTCCTGGCCGGTGGCGCCGCCACCAAGCAGCCACGGCGTTGCCAGGCTGAAGATGCCGATCAGCACGGCCATTGCCGACAGCGTGGTGCGCCGGCCGATGCGGTCCGCTATCCAGCCGGATAGCAGCGTGCCGATGAACGCGATGAAGCCGCCCACGATCTGCACGGCCAGCACATCGGAGATGTCCTGCGTGCGGTGCAGGATCACCCAGGAGAGCGGGAACACCGTGACAAGGTGGAACAGCGCATAGCTGGCCAGCGCGGCAAAGGCCCCCAGGAAGATGTTGAAACCTTGCGCGTTCACCATCTGCAAGGTGCTGATCGGCTCCAGCTCGTCTTCTTCGAGCAGCTGCGTGTACTCATGGGTCACCACCAGGCGCAGCCGTGCAAACAGCGCCACGACGTTGATGGCGAAGGCCACGTAGAACGGATAGCGCCAGCCCCATTCGATGAATTCAGGCGGGGTCAGGCTGGCATGCAGGAACAGGTACAGCGAACTGGCGATGATAAAGCCGGTGGGCGCGCCGAGCTGGCCCACCATCGCATACCAGCCGCGCTTGTTCTCCGGCGTGTTGAGCGCCAGCAGCGACGGCAGCCCGTCCCACGACCCGCCGAATGCAATGCCCTGCAGGAAGCGGAACAGCGCCAGCAGGTAGATCGACGCGGCACCGATCGACGCGTACGACGGCAGGAACGCAATCCCCACCGTGGCCGTGCCGAGCAGGAACAGTGACGCCGTCAGCTTGATGCCCCGGCCCCAACGCCGCTGGATGCGCATGAACAGCGCGGTGCCGAACGGGCGCCCGATGAATGCAAACGAGAAGATCGTGAAGCTGTAGAGCAGCCCGGCCAGCTCGCTAGCGAACGGAAAGTAGACCGCAGGGAAGACGAGCACGGAGGCGATGCCATACACGAAGAAGTCGAAGTACTCCGAGGCTCGTCCGATCACCACCCCCGTGGCGATTTCGGCGGGTGCCACCTGGTGGTGGCCGGGCGCCGGAGGTGCAGTCGGCGATGCTCGATGCTGGTGGGTGAGGCTGGCCATCGTCAAGTCTCCTTCTGGCAGGAGTGCGTCGATACTGCACATGGAGCCGACCTCATTCCGATGAAATTGGCTCTTAAGTCTCGCACTGACAAGAATAGCGCCTAAACTGCCATAGAAAAACGAAAGGTGGGTTCGCCGGCAGTTTGCCGATATTCCTCAGACGCCACTTCCGAGACTATGGGCCGCTTCGACTCTGTAGTGCCGCCAAGACGTGTGCAGGGAAGACTACTGCTGCGGTGTGCCGCTGCCGTCATGCTGGCGTGCCTGGCCGGTTGTAACGCAGTGCTGCTTGCGCCATCCGGAGACATGGCCGTGCGCCAGCGCGACCTGATCATCATCGCCACCTGCCTGATGTTGCTGATCATCGTTCCGGTGATCATCCTCACGCTGCTGTTTGCGTGGCGCTATCGGGAAAGCGCAACCGACGCGCCCTACAACCCCGACTGGGACCACTCCACGGTGCTTGAGCTGGCGATCTGGGCCGCGCCGCTGCTGATCATCATTGCGCTGGGCGCCGTGACCTGGGTCAGCACCCACCAGCTCGATCCCTACCGTCCGCTGACGCGGATCGAACCAGGCAGGCCGGTGCCGGCGGACGTGAAGCCGCTGACGGTGGAGGTGGTGGCGATGGACTGGAAGTGGCTGTTCCTGTATCCCGAGCAGGGCATCGCCACCGTCAACGAACTGGCGGCGCCGGTCGACCGTCCCATCGCCTTCCGCATCACCGCCACCTCGGTGATGAACGCATTCTTCGTCCCGTCGCTGGCCGGCATGGTCTACGCCATGCCCGGCATGGAAACCAAGCTGCATGCCGTGATCAACAAGTCCGGCGTGTATGAAGGCTTCTCCGCCAACTACAGTGGCGCGGGCTTCTCGCACATGCGCTTCAAGTTCCACGGGTTGTCGAACCAGGACTTCGAGCGCTGGATCCAGCAGGTCAAGTCGTCGGGCCAGGGACTGTCCACGGACACCTACCTCAAGCTCGCGCAGCCCAGCGAGCGCGATGCGGTGCAACGCTATGCCAATGTGGCGCCAGGCCTCTACGACCTGATCCTGAACCGTTGCGTGGGCGGCGGGCGGTGCATGGCAGACACCATGGCGCTTGACCGCAGCCGCGGAAAATTCGATCCGTCCGGCGAGATCTGCACGGCGCGCAACACCCCGACTACAGCGCCCGTGTTCGCGCGCAATGACGGCCGGGTGCTGCTGCAGTAATGCGCGGATTCAACTCTTCCCTTGCGGTACTGGCCAGCCCCATCGGCCATGGTTGGTTAATTCAGGCCCCAGGTGACAAACATGCCCGAGCGCTCGGAACTCGCCAATTTGATCTTCGGCCGTCTTTCGTGGGAGGCCTTCCCGCTGCATGAACCCATCCTGCTCGGCACCTTCATCGTGGTGGTGCTCGGCGGGGGCGCATTGGTCGCGGCGCTCACCTATTACCGCCTGTGGGGCTACCTGTGGCGGGAATGGTTCACCAGCATCGACCACAAGAAGATCGGCATCATGTACGTGATCCTGGGCATCGTGATGCTGCTGCGGGGCTTTGCCGACGCGGTCATGATGCGCATCCAGCAGGCCATCGCGTTCGGCGACAACCTTGGCTACCTGCCGCCGCACCACTACGACCAGATCTTTACCGCACACGGCGTGATCATGATCTTCTTCGTGGCCATGCCGCTGGTCACGGGGTTGATGAACTTCGTCATGCCGCTGCAGATCGGCGCCCGCGACGTGGCCTTCCCGTTCCTGAACAACTTCAGCTTCTGGATGACCACGGGCGGTGCCATCCTGGTCATGATGTCGCTGTTCGTGGGCGAGTTCGCGCGCACCGGCTGGCTGGCCTATCCGCCATTGTCCGGCATCATCCACAGCCCTGACGTCGGCGTCGACTACTACATCTGGGCGCTGCAGGTGGCCGGGGTAGGGACCTTGCTTTCCGGGATCAACCTGCTTGTGACCATCGTCAAGATGCGGGCGCCCGGCATGACGCTGATGCGCATGCCGATCTTCACCTGGACCGCGCTGTGCACCAACGTGCTGATCATCGCCGCGTTCCCGGTGCTGACCGCGGCGCTGGCCCTGCTTGGGCTGGACCGCTACGTCGGCACCAACTTCTTCACGACGGAGCAGGGCGGCAGCGCCATGATGTACGTGAACCTGATCTGGATATGGGGACATCCGGAGGTGTACATCCTTGTGCTTCCCGTGTTCGGGGTGTTCTCGGAAGTGGTTGCCACGTTCTGCCGCAAGCGCCTGTTCGGGTACGCGTCGATGGTCTACGCCACGGTGGTGATCACCGTGCTGTCGTACCTGGTCTGGTTGCACCATTTCTTCACGATGGGATCGGGGGCCAGCGTCAATTCGTTCTTCGGCATCACCACCATGATCATATCGATCCCGACCGGTGCCAAGATCTTCAACTGGCTGTTCACGATGTACCACGGCAAGATCCGCTTCGAGCCGCCGATGCTCTGGACCATCGGCTTCATGGTCACGTTCGTGATCGGCGGCATGACCGGCGTGCTGCTGGCGGTGCCGCCTGCTGACTTCTCCTTGCACAACAGCCTGTTCCTGATCGCGCATTTCCACAACGTGATCATCGGCGGCGTGCTGTTCGGCCTGATGGCGGGCATTACCTACTGGTTCCCGAAGGCATTCGGCTATCGGCTGGTCTCGTCCTGGGGCAAGGCATCGTTCTGGTTCTGGCTGGTCGGCTTCTACTTTGCGTTCATGCCGCTGTACTGGCTGGGGCTGCATGGCGTGACCCGGCGCATGAGCTATTTCGAGGACGCAACGTACCAGGTCTGGTTCCAGCTGGCTGCGTTCGGCGCCTTGCTGATCGCCATCGGCATTGCCTGCTTCCTGGTCCAGCTGGTGGTCAGCTTCATCCACCGCGAGGAGCTTCGGGACCTGACCGGCGATCCGTGGAACGGCCGCACGCTCGAATGGTCGACCTCATCCCCGCCGCCGCAGTACAACTTTGCCTTTACGCCGGTGGTGCACGATACCGACGCCTGGTGGCACATGAAGCAGAATGGCTACGCGCGGCCGCAGCAGGGCTTTATTCCGATCCACATGCCGAAGAACACCGCGGCCGGCATCGTGCTCGCGGGGTTCTCCACGCTGTGCGGCTTCGCGTTGATCTGGCACATCTGGTGGCTGGCGGCGGCATCGTTCGCGGCGACGATCATCGGCGCGATCATCCATACGTTCAACTACAAGCGCGACCATTACCTCCCGGCCGACCTGGTGGTCCAGACCGAAGCGGCGCGCACACAACGGATGGCAGGCCATGGCTGACACGACCTTTCCCAACCATGTGACCGGCACCGGCGCCGCGGACGTGGCCCCGCCGGGGGGCTACCAGTTCTACCTGCCCGAAGACCATCACCCGCAGAACGGGACGCTGCTCGGGTTCTGGCTTTACCTGATGAGCGACTGCCTGATATTCGCGTGCCTGTTCGCCGCCTATGGCGTGCTGGGCCGGGAGTATGCGGGGGGACCGAGCGGGGCAGAGCTGTTCGAACTGCCGCTGGTGGCTCTGAACACCTCGTTCCTGCTGCTGTCGTCGATCACCTACGGCTTTGCCATGCTGCAGATGCAGCAGAACCGCATCGCCGGCACCCAGATCTGGCTGGCCATCACGGGGGTCTTCGGCGCGGGCTTCCTGGCGGTCGAGCTTTACGAGTTCGCGCACCTGATCAATGAGGGCGCAGGGCCGCAGCGCAGTGCGTTCCTGACCTCGTTCTTTGCGCTCGTCGGCACCCACGGGCTGCACGTGACGTGCGGCATCATCTGGCTGATCGTGCTGATGACCCAGGTGGCGCAGCACGGGCTGATCACGGCCAACAAGCGCAGGCTGATGTGCCTGTCGATGTTCTGGCACTTTCTCGACGTCGTCTGGATCGGCGTCTTTACCTTCGTCTACCTGATGGGATCGTTGCCATGAGCGCGCACGACGAAACGCTGGACAGCCACGGACGCAGCCACGGGCATGACGAGGAAGTGGGGCCGCACGCGACGCTGGGCGGATACCTGACGGGCTTCGTGCTGTCCGTCTTCCTGACCGCGATCCCGTTCTGGCTGGTGATGGGAAAAGTGTTCGACAAGTCGTCCACCACCGCCATCGTCATCCTGCTGATCGGCGCCGTGCAGATCGTGGTGCACATGATCTACTTCCTGCACATGAACGCCAGGTCGGAGGGCGGCTGGAACATGCTGTCGCTGATGTTCACGCTGGTGCTGGTGGTGATCACGCTGACGGGCTCGCTTTGGGTGATGTTCCACCTGAACAGCAACATGATGCCGACCATGCAGCACGAACGCACCACGGACGCCGGCACGGCGATCGTGCCGCCCAGGACCAAGTAGGCACAGGCCCACGCAGGCGGATGGGTTCCCGCCTCATTTCCGTTCACGGAGCCTGGCATGCGCGCAACGCGCCTTGTCGCGGCCCTGTGCCTGGTGCTGCTTTCCGTGCCGGCTTGCGCGCAGCGGCTGGCCGTGGAGGTCGAGAACTTAAGCACGCCAGGCCCATGCGCGGAAGAAGACAACGTCTCGTTCTCCCTGTCCGCCGCCGCGGTTGGCAGGTTCCGGATCCAGGCATTGCATCCCCCCTACGTCAACGCCATCCGCATTGACAGCTCAGCGCCGGATTTCTCCGGGTGCAACTTCGGCAAGACGCCTCACCCGACTGATCCCCGCCATGTCTTCGTGCCGCGCACGGTCACCCTTCATGACGACAGGAACATTGCCATTGTCGGCATCACGTTCGCCAGCTTCTGGCGGCCGAATCGGGTGCCGGTCACGGTAGCGGGCAGGGCCGATGCCGGTTTTCACCTGATCCAGGTGTTTCGGAAATCAGGCCGGACGCGTTCCGAGGTCCTGGTGCTCTATCCCGCCGATGGCTACTGGCGGGCGAAACCGTTGCCGGCCCGCCATCTGGGTGTCAATGCCTATGGCTCTTCGTTCCTGCTGGGGCCGGTAGAGCAGGAAGGGCGCCCGGTGGTCAACATCGCGCGGATAGAAATCGAGCCGCAGCCCTTGGCTTTCAGGCTGCATTTCACGGGCGGAGGCCAGGCAACGGTCACGATCACTGACATCAGCGATACACGTACTGCGCTCGATGTCCGGTTCCTGCCGGCCTACGATGCCAAACGCCCGTTCGCGATGCTGCGCTCCATGTATGTTGCCGACGACAACGCAGACGCGAGCGAGGTCACCTGGACCACCGGGCCGGCTGGTGTGGCCATCAGGAAGCCGGTGATGGCAGTCACTTCAATGCAGGCGACCGCGGTGCGATTCGGCCGTACGGTCCGGTCGCGTCACAACACCAGCGCCCCCGACTTTTTGTTCGATGCCTTCGAGGCGCCTGAGACGGAGGGCACGGCGCCAACGGGCAAAAAGCCCGACTGAATCGAGTCCGACATCCTCACGACCAGCCAAATATATTCATGTCGACAATAAAAAAGACGACTGCTATGATTTGCGCACGATAGCCTGAGCCGGTAGAAATCGCTTGCCGCACAGTGGTGGGGCTGGCAGCACTTTTCAGGCTGGGAAATAGTCGAGAGAACATGGGGACGACGATGTCATCACTGAGAAAGCTGCTCGCCATCACATTGTGCGCAGAGGCAATCATTGCCCTGTGCGCGCCGGGGCCGGTGCAGGCGCAGGAAGCCTGGCCCGCACGCCCGATTCAAATGATCGTTCCGTCGTCTCCCGGGTCGGGAACCGACGCGCTGGCGCGGGCCATGGCGCAACGCCTTTCCGAATCGCTGAAGCAGGCCGTGGTCGTGGAGAACCGGCCGGGCGGCAGCGGGGTGATCGGGACCAATGCCGTCCTCAAGGCGGCGCCGGATGGCTACACGATTCTCTACACAACCGCATCCAACATGGTGGTTGCGCCGGCCGTCATGAAGTCCGTATCCCAGGAGGCAAGAAAGAGCCTGGTGCCGATCGCGCAGACCGCCGCGGGTGGGGTGTTGCTGCTGGTGAGCCCTGATCTGCCGGTGCACGACTTGCCAGGACTGATCGAGCTGGTGAAGGCGAATCCGGACAAGTACAGCTATGGCAGTTGGGCCACCGGCTCGTCCGCGCACTTGACGATGGAATGGCTGAAGAAGCAGACCGGCATGAAGACCGAGCACGTCGCATATCGGACATCCAGTCAACTGCTCACCGAGCTCTCCTCGGGGGTGCTGAAGATCGGCTGGACCGATCCCAGCGTGGCGGTTCCGTTCCTGCGCTCCGGGAAGGTGCGTGGCATTGCCATTGTCGGAAACGTGCGCTCGCCACAGCTTGCCAACGTCAAGACCCTGAGTGAACAGGGCTACAAGTTCAATACGGTGGGATGGTTCGGCATGTTCGCGCCGGCCGGAACCAGTCCGGCGATCGTGAAGCGGCTGGCCGATGAGGCCAACAAGGTGCAGGCATTGCCGGAGATCGCGGCGCTGATGAAGAAACTGAACTTCGAGCCACCTCCGGTAAAGACCTCCGCGCAATTGGGCGAGATCGTCCGGAATGATCTGCAAGTCTGGACGAAGATCGCCAACGACGCAGGGATCAAGGTCGACGAATAGGCGCTGGCGCACCTGCTCCAGCGGACCTTTGTCATAAGAAGGAAAGTTCAAGGCGTGCAAGGTAAAGCGGAACGTTGCGCCTTGCCAGAGGATTCAATCGTCGCTAAAGACACTCGCTCACGCCGCGATCTGCAGGTGGACGGTCATATTCGATAGAGAACAGGAGACGACATGGCGAAATTCATCAAGTTTTACGAAACAGGCGGACCCGACGTCCTTCGTTTTGAGGACGGCAGCGTTGGCGAGCCCGGACCGGGGGAGGTTCGCGTCCGCCACGTGGCGGCAGGCCTGAACTTTGCCGATACCTACTTCCGCAGCGGTACTTACAAGGTTCCGCTGCCCAGCGGCATCGGCAACGAGGCCGCCGGCGTGATCGAGGCCGTCGGTGCCGGCGTCACCGATCTGGCGGTCGGCGACCGTGTCACCTATACGGGATTTACCAACACGCTGGGCGCCTACAGCACGGAGCGGCTGATCTCTGCCGATCCGCTGATCAAGCTGCCGGAGGCAATCAGTTGCGAAGTCGCGGCGGCCATGACCATGCGGGGCTTGTCAGCGGCCTACCTGATGCGCCGGATCTACCCCTTCAAGGCGGGCGACTCCATCCTGCTGCATGCCGCGGCAGGTGGTGTCGGCCTGATCGTTTCGCAGTGGGCCAAATTGCTCGGGCTGACGGTGATCGGCACGGTTTCCACCGATGCCAAGGCCGAAGTGGCGCGCGCCAACGGCTGTGACCACACGATCAACTACAGCCATGAGGACGTGGCCAGGCGCGTGCGGGAACTGACGGACGGCGTGGGCGTGAACGTGGTCTTCGACAGCGTGGGCAAGGACACCTTCATGTCCTCGCTGGACTCCCTCAAGCGCCGCGGCTTGCTGGTGTGCGTGGGTTTCGCCTCCGGCCCGGTCACCGGGTTCGATCCGGCAATTCTGGCCCGCAAAGGCTCGGCATTCCTGACGCGCCCGGGCCTGGCCGACTATATCGCCGACCCTGCCGAGAAGGCGGAACTGGTCGGCGAGCTGTTCGGCCACGTGGCGGCTGGCCGCATCCGCATCGGGATCAATCAGCGCTATGCGCTGGAGGATGCAGTGCAGGCGCACCGGGACCTGGAGTCTCGCAAGACCACCGGCTCGTCCATTTTCGTGATTTGACAGCACGACGCAGCGCTCTCATCCAATTCGACATTCTCAAGATTCACATCTCAACCCGGAGATCCATCAATAATGAACTTCCTTGACGGCCACCTGTATCCCGAGAACCAGCAGCCTCTGATCATCACCGCCGCTCCCTATGCGCCGGGCTGGATCCCGTCAGACTTCCCGGAAGATATCCCTGTCACCATGGCGGATCAGATCCAGAAGGCGGTGGATTGCTACGAAGCCGGTGCGAGAGTGCTGCATCTGCATGTGCGCGAAGAGGACGGCAAGGGCAGCAAGCGCCTGTCCAAGTTCAATGAGCTGATCGCCGGCGTGCGCAAGGCCTGTCCGGAAATGGTCATCCAGGTGGGAGGCTCTATCAGCTTCGCGCCTGAAGAGGGCCAAGGCGCCAAATGGCTTAGCGATGACACGCGGCATATGCTGGCCGAACTCGATCCGAAGCCCGACCAGGTGACGGTGACCGTCAACACCTCGCAGATGAATGTGACGGAGCATGCTGGTGTGGATGATTTCAAGGGACTGTCGCGAGGGTTCGCGCACCTCTACGATACCTACAAGGACATGGTCGTGCCCTCGAATCCCAGCTGGTTCGAGGAGCACGTTCGGCGCCTGACAGCCGCCGGGATCCAGAGTGAGTTTCAGTGCTACAACATCAACAGCTTTGAAACGATCGAGCGGATGATTCGCCGCGGCGTCTACAAGGGCCCGCTGGTGATGAACTGGGTGGCTATCAGCGGCGGCATGGACCAGGCGAACATCTACAACCTGGCAAACATCCTGCGGGCTGTGCCGGACGGAGCCGTGGTAACGGTGGAGAGTTCGGTGCTGAATGTGCTTCCCATCAACATGATCGGCATGGCGTTGGGCCTGCATGTGCGGTGTGGCATCGAGGACGTACTCTGGAACCAGACCCGCACGGGAAAGATGAGCACCGTCGAGCAGATCAGGCAACTGGTGCGTATCGCCGGCGAATTTGGCCGCCCCATCGCGACAGCGCAGCAGACCCGAGAGATCTTGCAGCTTGGGGTCTTCTACGACACGGTGGAAGAGACGCTTCAGAAGAATGGCTTCGCACCCAATCGCAACGGTGGCCACCAGGGCTTCCTGCGCAAGGCCGAATGCATGTAAACAGCTCTTGGGGGAACTGACGGCCGGGCATCCCGGACCCAACATGTGATGGCGAAGGCGGGACCCGCGACGGTATGCGGCCCGTTCCTTCGCCTTGCTGCCGTGCACCCTCGAGACCTCAATTGCCGTGTGGCCGATACCGCGAGCAGGGTTTTCCCTCTGTTTGCGCGAATCGACAACAACTTGTCGTGATCGGTCAAGCCGGTTGACGCGGGGCGATCCGAGAATGGAGAAAGGACGGCAATCAAGAGGTACAGACATGAGGAAGCGAACCAATAACCTATGGTGGCGCGGATACGCCTTGGCGATCGGAGTTGGTGTTGTCGGTGGGATGCCCGTGGCCCAGGCCCAGGAGGATTGGCCAAGCAAGCCGATCCGCCTGGTGGTGGGAGGGCCTGCCGGCGGCAGCGCCGACGCCTTGGCGCGGCTGCTGGCGGAAGGCCTGCAGAAGGCGTGGAGCAAGCCGGTTATCGTGGAAAACAAGCCTGGTGCCGCCGGCGCGCTGGCGATCAGCGATTTGCAGGCCACCGGCAAGGATGGTCATACCCTTCTGGTCATCCAGGGCGGCGTCGTGAGCGAAGCGCCGTTGGCCTACAAGGTCCTTTACAAGCCCTTTGCCGACCTGAAGCCCCTGGCCCAGGTCAGCCGGACGGGGTTGGTACTGGTTGCCAACAAGGATGTGCCTGTATCCAACCTGAAGCAGTTGGTGGACTACGGCAAATCGCAAAAGGACGGCCTGGTTTTCGCGTCTTACGCTGCGGGATTGAGGGGCCACACCTCGGGCATACTGCTCGGGCAACTCACCCATGTGCCAATGCGGCATGTTGGCTACAAGGGCTCGCCTCCGGCGTTGAACGACCTGATGGGCGGCCACGTGCCGCTGATGTTCGATGGGGTGACTACCTCATTGCCGCTGATCAAGGCGGGCAAGATCAAAGCGATTGCGGTGGCCTATCCAAGCCGAATTTCCGCATTGGCGGATGTGCCTACGTTCAAGGAGCTCGGCTACCCGCAGCTGGCGCAGGCAGGCTGGTTCGCCGTGTGGTCGCGCCCGGATGTCGCTCCGGCAGTCCAGCAAAAAATCCGCGAGGCGACGCTGGCGTACTTCAAGCAACCCGGGGTGCAGAACCGCGTCAAGGATATGGGCATGGAGCAGGGGAATGCCGTCACCTCGGAAGAGATGATGGCGGATCTGAAGCAGGCATACCAGCAACAGGCCGCGCTGCTGAAGTCCATTAACTACCAGCCAGAGTAATACGGCAGTCACCTGGCCGCGCAACTGGCTGAACTGGCTGGGTGACTACCGTTCCGGCAGGTCCGCTCACGAGAGTTCGCGAATGAACGCTTCGGCCTGCGGCCACTCGCCACAGCCAGAAGCGGAGTTCAGATGCCCGACCGATCACGTCGATCTTTCAGTAAGTCGCGTCACCGATGATGGCGGTGCGCTCCATCTTCCGGTGGCACGGGGGGTAATCCATCACTGCGTAGTGCTGGGTCGAACGGTTGTCCCAGAACGCAACACTGTTCTTCTTCCAGCGGAAACGCACCTGGTATTCGGGGATGGTGGCCTGGCTGACCAGGTAGTTCAGCAAATTGCTGGCACCCGGCGCCTTGTCCAGCCCGAAGCGGACGTTGTCGGGCACGTTGTAATTGGTGAAGTGCGTCGTAAAGCTTCCGTTGACAAACAGGATCTTCTCTCCGGTTTCAGGATGGGTGCGCACAACCGGGTGCTCGGCATCCGGGTATTGAGCCTTCAGTGCAAGACGCTTTTCGATCGGCATGGCGGCACCGAAGCTGGCCTCGATGCCGTGGCGCGCGCGCAATGCGGCGATCTTTGTCTTGATCTCCTCGGGCAACTGGTTATAGGCCTCGACCATATTGACCCACATCGTGTCGCCGCCCACGGGCGGGCACTCGATACAGCGCAGCACGCAACCTAGCGGTGGCTTTTCGCGCCAGGTGGCATCGGTATGCCAGGAATTCTCGTTGCGGTCGGGAGGGCTGTCGGGGGTCTTGTAAATCTGAACCAGCCCCGGGTAATCAGGATGGCTGCCCACCACAGGATGGTCCTCCAGCTCGCCGAAGCGGCGCGCAAAAGCCACGTGCTGTGCGCGCGTGATGTCCTGGTCGCGGAAGAACAGCACGCGATGCTTGAGGAGCAGGGCCCGGATTTCTGCCATCAGCTGGTCGTCTTCGGCAGCCGCGCCGAGGTTGACGTTGCCGAGCTCCGCACCGATCGTGCAAGTGACTTGCTCGACCTGGATCGAATTGCCCAGAGAGGTTGCGCGGACCACTGCGGGTGCCGCTTTGAGGCGCTGAATCATGAACGCTGTCTCCTATTGCAGATTAGGCCGATCGATCCTTGCGAGTCTGGATGTGACGGGTTTCTCCCGCTTGACACTACATGACTGGGATTTATCATTCCATGTCAATGTTCTACTCAGGTCTCCAATGTCGTCACTAGTCCGCGCTGCGGCCCTCACCAACTACAGCGAGGTCGCCCGAGCCGCCGGACTGGACCCGGTGCGGATGCTCCTTGACGCGGGGTTAAGTCCGAGCGTGCTGCACGAGCCGGACCTCATGATTCCGGTGGAGCGTGTAGGACGATTGCTGCAGGCATCGGCAACCATGTCAGGCAACGAGAGTTTCGGACTGTGCATGGCCGAGTCGCGGCTGTTGTCGAATCTTGGGGCCGTAGGATTGCTGATCCGCGACCAGGCGACGCTGCGCGACTCGCTTCGCATGCTGATGCGCTATCAGGCGTTGCTAAACGGTGCGCTGTCGCTGGCGGTAGAGGAGTGCGGCGAACTGGTCATTATTCGCGAGGCGGTCATCGCTGGCAGTGCACATCAGCCCACGCGCCAACGGGTTGAGCTGGCGCTGGGGGTAATGGTGCGGCTGATACGCCAGCTTCTCAAGCCCGACTGGGAGCCGCGGCGCGTATGCTTCGAGCACCCGGCCCCGCGCGACCTTGGTACGCACCATCGGTTTTTTGGCCCTTGCGTCGAGTTCGACTATGACTTCAACTGCATCATCTGCGCGAAGGCCGACCTCGATGCACGCAACCCGTCTGCCGATCCGGCCATGGCGCGCTACGCGCAGCAGCTGATAGACGCGTCTGTCATGTCGCAGCAGGCGACCATGCTTGAGGACGTGCGGCGCATTGTCCTGCTGCTGTTGCCCAGCGGACGTTGCAGCATCGAGCAGGTGGCGGACCACCTGGGCGTGGTGTGCCGCACGGTCCAGCGCCGGCTGGCGGAAGAGGGGCAAAGCTTCTCGTCGATCGTCAACGACATCCGCACGGAACTCGCCGCGCGTCATGTCATCGAGAGCGATCGTCCGTTGACCGAGGTGGCGACCCTGCTCGGCTTTTCCGCGCCGAGCGGATTCTCGCGCTGGTATCACGCGCAATTTGGTTGCAGCCCCAAGGGGAGCCGGTCCACACGCGGCACAGTGCGCCGAAAGACGACTGCCTAGCCTGCACCGACCGGAATGCCACCCTCGGCCATCCGCCCGATACGCCACGTAAGGTAAGATCTTGGACGCTGCGAGCGGTGCAGCGCCGATCGAGGGCAACACCCGACCGGTTCCCCAATAATCGGAAGGATTTACCCCTCATGGGCAGACTCAAGACTACCAACACGCCAGAACTGCAGTTGCTGCTTGCGCCGCAAACACCGCAGAATCCGGTTACGCTGGCGGTCGAGCAGGCGCTTATGCATGGACGCGACTGGTCGGCATCCGTCGCTGACCAGATTGCGGTGCGGCTGGCGGGACTGATTACGATCGACGTGATCCACGCAGGCCAACGCCTGCTTGAGAAAGACATCAGCGAGGTCCTGGAGGTCAGCCGCGCTCCTGTGCGCGAGGCCTTGCGCATCCTGGAGCGGGAGCGGCTGATCGAGTTCCGCGCACGGCGCGGCGCCATTGTCACTGAGCCCAATGCCCAGGATCTGCGGGATATCTACGTCGTGCGGGACGCACTGTTTACGATTCTGCTCAGGCAGCTGATGGAAGAGCGCGCGGACGCCCTTGATGCGCTGTTCGAGCAATTCATGCCGCGGCTCGGCAAGGCCGTCGAGGAATCCGTGGACGCCTATATCAGCGTGACCTTCCTGGCGAACATGGCCATGGCGGACCTGTCGAGCAACCGGCTGGTCGGGGAGCTGCTGAATTCCATCTCGCTGCGGGTCCTGCGCTATGTGCGGCTGGGGCTCGCATCCCGTCCCGGGTCGCTGGAGAATTCCTTCAAGACCTGGCGTGCCCTGCAGCGCGCCGTGACCAGGCGGGATATCGATGCGGTCCTGGAGACCGCGCACAAGCGCATCGGAAACTCCCGCGAAGCCGCCATCCGTGCCCTGGCATCCGGCGTCCAGAAAGGCAAGGCCGGCCCTGCCGGCCACGGCGCCGTGCCAGCCAGCGCTTTCTGAGTCCGGGCGGGCGGGACTGCCCGCCATGGCGCTCCGGTCAAGGGACCCGCGCCCGGCTGGCGAACGCATTCCATTCCCGGAAGACCGTGTCCAGGCAGGATGCTGAATCGCAACGGTCCCGCTTCTTGCGGAACGCTGCGATGTCAGCTTCAGTGATTGCCCGCGCCTTGAGCAGGCGCTGCTGGTCGGCATAGATGCGCTGGTAGCCCATGGAAAAGAGCGCAGATTCGCAGATCAGGCGTTGCGCCTGCGTGGCGCTGGCAGGCGTGGCCGACGGATCGCAGTCGATGTCGGTGGCATGCGCGCTGCTCAGGAACATGAGGCCTGCGGATGCCAGGGTGTGGAGGGCGATGCGGACAATGCGGGTCATGACGGGTTGGGGGCAGGGCTGACGCTCGACGCAAAGGCGCCGTGTCAGGCGAATAGTAGCGCGCCCCGGGGGCGGGCCGACAGACGGCCCGCGCCGCATTGCTCAGCGGAACACGCTGACCGCCTCCACCAGCCGTGTTGCCTGCTGCTTCAAGCTTTCCGCCGCAGCCGCGCTTTGCTCGACCAGCGCGGCGTTCTGCTGGGTGATGTTGTCAAGGTCGCTGACCGCGCCCCCCACCTGGGATATGCCGCTGCTTTGCTCGGTGGTGGCGGCGCTGATCTCGGCGATCAGGTCGGACACGCGCTTGACCTGCGAGACGATGTCGTCCATGGTCTTGCCGGCTTCGTCGACCAGCTTGGCGCCGGACGCGACATTGTGGACGCTGACATCGATCAGCCCCTTGATTGGCGGCATTGGCGCTGCGCTGCGCCAGGCTGCGCACCTCGCCCGCCACCACGGCAAAGCCGCGGCCCTGTTCGCCGGCGCGGGCGGCTTCCACCGCCGCATTGAGCGCCAGGATATTGGTCTGGAAGGCAATGCCATCGATCACGCCGATGATATCGGCGATGCGCCGGGAGCTCTCGGTGATCTCGTTCATGGTGGTGACGACCTCCGATACCGCCTGCCCGCCGCGCTCCGCGGCGACGCTGGCAGAGCCGGACAGCTTGTTGGCTTGCGCCGCGGTTTCCGCGTTGCTCTGCACCGTGGAGGTCATCTGCGCCGTCGACGCGGATGTTTCCTGCACGCTGGACGCCGCCTGCCCGGTGCGCGCGCTCAGGTCGATATTGCCGCGCGCGATTTCATTGCTGGCGGTCTGGACATTGACGACCTGGCCGCTGACGTCGTCGATCAGCCAGCGGAACATCAGGCCAAGCTGGCTGATCGTGCGCAGCGTCATGCCGATCTCGTCGACGCGGTTCATGTGCACGGCCTTCTGGCTTTCGCCGGACGCCACGCGCAGCGCTTGCTGCAGGACCTGTTCCAGCGGGGTGGTGATCTGCCTTTGCAGCCACCAGGATGCCAGCAACGTGGCAAGCGCCATGACCCCTGCAAAGCCTGGCAGTGCCACGCCGGAAAGGCCCATGCCCCAGGCGCCGATGATACTGACGGGGAGCAGGGCTGCCAGCGCCAGCCGCACTCGCCAGCGCACCGGCATGGTCTGGAACAGCGACGTAAAGCCCATCAGGCCAGTGCGCACGATCAATCCCTTGTGGAATTTCCGGCTGCCGGCCTGGCCCTCGCGGAAATCGCGATACAGCTTTTCCGCGGCCGCAATCTCCTCGCGTGTGGCCTTGGTGCGCACCGACATGTAGCCGGCAGGCCGGCCGTTGCGCACCACGGGCGTGGCATTGGCGCGAACCCAGTAATGGTCGCCGTTCTTGCGGCGGTTCTTGACCAGCGCCGTCCATGGCTCTCCGCCCTTGAGGGTGGCCCACATGTCGGCAAAGGCTTCGGCCGGCATGTCGGGATGGCGCACCAGGTTGTGCGGCTGCCCCTGGATTTCTTCCCGCGCGAATCCGCTGACCTCGACAAACGCGGCGTTGGCGTAGGTGATGTAGCTCTGCGTGTCGGTGGTCGACATCAGCGTGGCGTTGTCCGGGAAATCAAACTCGCGCTGGGTGACGGGCTGGTTGTCGCGCACGGCATTCCTCCTCATTCTCGATGGACAGGGGGCGCATGCCTTGTTTGCTTTGCATGGATCCCGGCGCGCCACGGCTGCCGGACCGCGCCCCCTTCTCCCCGCCATGTCGGCCGCAGTTCCCTGGCGCTGATCCCCTCTTCCGTAGGGGAGGGGTTGAATACACTCAAACGAGTGAGGGCAACGCCGTGGCGGCGTATATGTGGATCCGGCCTGCCTCGCTTGCTACATCCGGAACACCACCCCCAGCCAGAAGCTGCGCGGCGCGCCCGGTGCCACGAACAGCGCGCTGGCGGCATCCCCCGGTGCCACATGCGGGCGCACCAGGCTGCCGCCGGGGAACACATCGTTCGCGATCTGCCCATAGGTCTCGTAGCGCCGGTCAAAGACATTGGCCACGCGCGCATAGATCTCAAACCGCTTGTTCACCTTGTACGCCGCGCGCAGGTTCAGGGTGGCGTAGCCGGGCACATGCCAGTCGGCGGTCTTCGGCGGCGCGCCCGGCTGCGGGTCGCTGCGCAGGCCGTCTTCGTTGCCGCTGGAGACGGTGCTTGACACCGCCACCAGGTCGGCGCCAAGCGTCAGGCCGGCCAGTGCCTGCCAGTCGAGGCCCACCTTGAGCGTATGGCGGGGCAGGCCAGCCATGCGCATGCCGGGCCGGATGTCGATGGTGCGTTCGCCGGCGGCAAGCTGGCCGGCGGCCTGGTAGGTGGCCTGGAGATAGCTGTAGGCAAGCCGCAGCGTGACATCGCCCACGCGCTGGCGGGCGGTGAGGTCCAGACCCTGGTTGCGGGTGCGGTCGAAGTTGGCGAAATAGCCGAGCTGGGTGTTCGGCGCGCGCAGGAAGAGGATGTCGTCGTGATTGTCGACGCGGTACAGCGACGCGGTGACTTCGGTGTCCTTGCCGCGGTGCCAGCGCACGCCTGCTTCATAGGAGTGTGAGACCACCTGCTTCAGGTAGGGGTCGGCCTGCAGGCCGGCCGGCAGGCGGCAGGGCCGCGTCGGGTCGGCGCAGCCGAGTTCGAGCACGGTCGGCACACGGTTGTTCTGGGCGTAGCCCCCGAACACGGTGACGCTGCCGCCCAGCTTCTGCGAAAGCCCCAGCGCCGGGTTGAGGCGGCGGTAGGTAAAGCTCTCGCGCGGTTGTTCGCTGCCGTCGCTGTTGCGCAGGGTGTTGCTTACCGCGACGTGGTTCCACCTGGCCGAGGCGGTCAGGAAGGTGCTGGGGGTCAGCGACCAGGTGTCGGACAGGTACAGGCCGAGCATGCGCGAGCTGCCGCCGACGCCGGAGAACAGGGCGTTGGGGGCGTCCGGGTCGGCCACGGCGCCGCGGTCGTCGGTGAAGGTGCCGGGCTGCGCGTACTGCGAATAGGTCAGGCGGCTGCGGTCCAGGGTCAGGCCGGCGTTGAGCAGGTGGCGGTCGGTCTCCCTGGCCATGCTCAGCGCCATGCCGACGGTCTGCTGCCACATATGGGTGGTGTTGATCACGGCTGGATGCAGCGCGGCGCCTTCGGCCCGGGTCATGCCGCAGTCGGCGCCGAGCGGGCTGCCGTCGGGCGCAAAGCCGTCCTCGCAGTCTTCGGCATAGGCCTCGTAGGCGGGGTTGACATCGCCGTTGGTGGTGTCGCGGCGGCTGGTGCGCACGTAGGCCAGCGCGGCGGCGCTGGTCTTGTCGTCGAACCAGTGGCGGCCGTTGACGGCGACCTGGGTCAACTGGTTGCGGGTCTGGTCGGGGTAGGTGTAGACCGCATGGCGGTTGGCCTGGTAGAGGTCGGGCATGGTGCCGTTGCCGCTGGCGTGGAAGCTCGGCACCAAGCCATTGCCGGTCAGCGTGCTGCGGCCGTGCAGCACGGAGACGTCCCAGCTGTCAGTGTCGCCCGCATAGCCAGCCTTGGCGAAGACGTTGCCAAGCCGGCCGCCCGACTGGTCGCGCCAGCCATGCTCCTGGAACAGGGTGCCGGCCGCGAATGCGTGCCAGCCGCTGTCGCTGCGCACGCCGCCGGACAGGTCGGCGCGCTTGCGGGCGCCGCTGCCGTAGGACAGGTCGGCCGTGAAGCCGGGCGAGTCCAGCCCGGAGCGAGTGGTCATGGTCAGCGCCCCGCCCAGGGTATTGAGGCCGTAGGCCGGGTTGGCGCTGGACACCAGCGACACGCTCGCCAGCGCGGCTTCCGGGATCATGTCCCAGCTGACCACGTCGCCGAAGGGCTCGTTGACGCGGATGCCGTCCAGGTAGACCGACAGGCCCTGCGGCACGCCCGGAATGGATGAGGCGCGGAAGCCGCGGTAGGTGATGTCGGTCTGGAACGGGCTGCCCTGGATGTCGTTGACGTTGACGCCGGCCAGGTTGCGGGACAGGTACTCGGCCAGGTTGCCGGCGCGCGACCGGTCCAGGTCGTCGCCGCGCACGGTCTGCACGGTGTAGGGCACCAGGTCGCTGTCCACGCCGATGCCCGGCAGCGGCGCGGCGGCCACCACCAGGACTTCCGGCAGCATGGCGCTGTCCTGGTTTGGGACAGGGGTGTCCTGCTGCGCAACAGCGGGCCGCTGGACCATCATCAGGGCGACCGCCACGGCAATCGCGGTGGCGGCGCCGCGGCTGGCCTTGCCGCGGCATGCCACGGTGTCGCGTTGCGCCTGCACTGGCAATGCGGGGCGCGGGTTGGCTGGCATGTTCCGTCTCCTCCGGATAAGCGGTGCGATACCTGCATTGGGTAAAGCTTGCCTGGAGCTGAGCAGGTTTCATACCTTGGGCCTCGCAACGGGGGATCGGTATGCCGCTACGGCGCGTTCGCATGCGCCTCGGCGTGGTGGGACTGCGCCTGTCACAAAACAGGACAGCTGCGGGCACAAGCAGCCGGCCAGTGCTCAACCATGAGACAGTCGTGCGCGGCGCACCGCACAAGGCACGGCCTGGCCGCAGCGTCCGGCAGTGCGTCCGGCGCGGCCAGGCAACGCCTGGCGTCGAGCGCGGCCCCATGCTGCGCTGCACATGGTATCGGCCTTGCTCTGTTCACCCGCATCAACACTCTGCCTGGTGCCCAGCCATGTTCCCCCGCCTTGGTCGCTGCCTTGCCTGCCTGCTGTTGCCGTGCCTCGGCCTGGTCCATGCGGGCGCCGCGCTGGCCGAGGGCGCGCACGGGTATCCGTCGCGGCCGATCACGCTGGTGGTGCCATGGCCAGCGGGCGGCGCCACCGATATCTCCATGCGCATCCTGGCGGAGCTGGCCGGGCGCGAGCTGGGGCAGCCGGTCGTGGTGGAGAACCGGCCGGGCGCCGGCGGCACGCTGGTGGGCGGCTTGCTTGCCGCGGCGCGGCCGGACGGCTACACCATCGGCCAGCTGCCGCTGACGGTGTATCGCTTCCCGCATCAGCAGAAGACCGCCTGGCAGCCGCTGCGCGACATCCAGCCGGTGCTGATGATCTCGGGCTATACCTTCGGCATCGTGGTGCCCGCAGACAGCCCGTTGCGCTCGCTGCGCGACCTGGTCGCCTGGGGCCGCGCGCATCCGGGCGAGCTGACCGTGGGTTCCACCGGCATCGGCACCACGGCCCATCTGGCGATGGAGGACGTGCTCGGGCGCAGCGGCGTGCGCTATATCCACGTGCCGTATCACGGCACCGCTGACCAGATGCTGGCGGTGGCCAACGGTTCGCTGATGGCGGGGGTCAATTCCACCGGCTTCGCACCCTTCGTTGAGAGCGGCAAGCTGCGCCTGCTGGCCGTGTTCAGCGCGCAGCGCTCACCGCGCTGGCCCGAGGTGCCGACGGTAAGCGAGCTGGGCTTTGCCGATGCGGTCCATAACTCGCCCTACGGCATCGGCGTGCCGCGCGGCACCGATCCGGCCATCGTCGGCCGCCTGCATGACGCGTTCCGCGCCGCGATGCAGCAGCCGCGCCACCTTGCGGAACTGGCCAGGTACGACCAGGAGCTGACTTACCTGAATACCGCGCAATACGATGCCTTCCTGCGCCATGCGTGGGAGACCGAGCGTACCTTTGCCGAGCGCGTGGGCACCGCGCGGCCCAGGGGGCAGCTGTGATGGCCATGCAAGCGCCGCTGGCGCTGTGCTGCGACGCCGTGCGCAAGGCATTCGGCAGCCGCGTGGCCCTGGACGGGGTCTCGCTCAGCGTGCGGCGCGGCGAGTTCGTGGCACTGCTCGGGCCCAACGGGGCGGGCAAGACCACGCTGTTCCAGATCCTCAGCGGCCTGTTCGTGGCCGATGCGGGTCAGGTCACGGTCATGGGCAGCGACATGCGGCGCGATCCGGTGCGCGCGCTGGCACGGCTGGGCATCGTGTTCCAGCAGCCGGCCATCGACCTGGACCTGCCGGTGCTGGCCAACCTGCGCTTTCACGCGGACCTGCACGGGCTGCCGCGCGGCGTGGCGGCGCAGCGCATCGACCGGCTGCTCGATGACTTCGGGCTGGCGGCGCGTGCGCGCGCACCGGTGCGCGAGCTTTCGGGCGGCAACCGGCGCAAGGTGGAACTGGCGCGCGCGCTGCTGCATGAACCGGCCATGCTGCTGCTGGACGAGCCGACGGTGGGGCTGGACCCGGCCTCACGCGCGCAGCTGGTGGCCGATGCGCGGCGCCTGAAGGCGCGGGCGCAGGCCGGCGTGCTGTGGGCCACCCACCTGGTGCATGAGGTGGAGCACGCCGACCGCGTAATCGTGCTGGACCGCGGCATGGTGCGTTTCGACGGCACCCCGGCCGCACTGCGCGGCGCCGCGGCGTGCGACACCCTGGAGGGCGCCTTCCTGGCCATGACGCCGCAGGCCCCTGTCACTGACCCGGCCGCGAGGCGCGTACCCGCATGAACAAGATGCCATCTCCCCGCTGGTTTGCCGGCGCCTTGCTGCTGGTCACGACGCTGCTGGTTGCCGCCGGCCTGGCTGAAGGTGCGCAGGGTGGGGCCGCGCCCCCCGTCGGCCAGGCCACCAACCAGGTCTTTGTCTCGAGCGAGAAGGACGACGCCCTCGCCGTCTTCGATGCCCGCAGCCGGCAGCTGGTCGCGGTATGGCGGCAGTGCAAGCGCCCGCGCCACCTGCAGCTGTCGCCCGACCGCACGCGCCTGTACGTGGCCTGCAGCGACGACAACCGGGTGGATGTGGTCGATGTGGCCAGCCGCAAGACCGTGGCATCGCTGCCGGTGGGGGACGATCCGGAGTTGTTCGACCTCAGCCGGGACGGCCGCACGCTCTATGTCTCGAATGAAGAGGACGGGCTGCTGTCGGCCTACGACACGGCGTCGGGCAAGCGCGTGTTCGCGGTCAGGGTGGGCGAGGAGCCGGAGGGCGTCAAGGTCAGCGCCGACGGCAGGCATGTGTTCGTGACCTCGGAGGTGGCCAACCTGGTCCATGTCATCGACGTGGCCTCACGCAAGGTGATCCGCAATATCCAGGTCGGCAACCGGCCGCGGCGGCTGCTGCTGGTGCGCGACGGCAAGGAGCTGTGGGTGTCCAACGAGCTGTCGGCCAGCGTCAGCGTGATCCGTACCGATACCTTCGAGGTGGCCCAAACCATCGCCTTTGCGCCCCGGGGCTTTCGCGCCGAGGACGTGACCCCGGTGGGCATGGCGGCCAGCGGCGACGGCACGCGCGCCTATATCGGGCTGGGCCGCGCCAACCATGTCGCGGTGGTCGAGGTGGCGTCGCGCCGGGTGCAGGACTATGTGCTGGTCGGCCGCCGCGCATGGGGGCTGGCGCTGAGCCGCGACAACGCGCGGCTTTATGTCGCCAACGGCCTGTCCGACGATGTCAGCGTGGTGGACACCGCCAGCCGCAGGGCGGTGGCCACGCTCAAGGCGGGCCGGGTGCCGCATTCGGTGGCGATCGATGACTGAGCGCTCGCGTGCGTGGTGGCAGTGGTGGCGTGCCGGGTTGGGTGCCATGGCGCTGGCGTGGCTGCCTGCCGCGGTGCACGCTGCCGAGGTGCGCGTGGCGGTCGTATCGCAGGCCGACGACGCGCGCTATGCGCCCCGGCGCCTGGCGCAGCGCTATCCCGGCCAGCCGCAGGGCCGCGCGCTCGATGGCGCCCAGGTGGCGGCCGCCGAAGCGCGCGTTGCGCTCGAGGCCGCGGGCCAGTCGCTCAGGCTGGAAGCACAGGAAGCCCGCACCGGCGCCGAGGTGGCCCCGCTGGTCGCTGCGCTGGCGCGGCAGGGCACGCGCTATATCCTGCTGGACCTGCCGTCGGCGTCGGTCAGGGCGGCCGCGGGCGCGGTCAAGCCGGGCGAGGCCTTGTTGTTCAACGTGTCGGCCGATGACGACGCGTTGCGCGGCGCAGGCTGCGCGCCGGTGCTGCTGCACACGCTGCCCAGCCTGCGCATGCGCGCGGATGCGCTGATGCAGTACCTGGTACTGCGCAAATGGCGCCGCGTCCTGCTGCTGAGCGGCCCGTCCGCGGCCGATGCGGCGCAGCGCGACGCGCTGGTGACGTCGGCGCGGCGCTTTGGCATTGCCTGGTCGGCGCAGCGCACCTTCAGGCTGTCCAACGACCCGCGTGAGCGCGACCAGGCCAACCTTGGCCTGCTGACCGGCGGCGTGGACTATGACGTGGTGGTGGTGGCCGATGCCGACGGCGAGTTCGCCCGCGGCGTGCCCTACGCCACGCTGCTGCCGCGCCCGGTGGTGGGCGCCAGCGGGCTGGGCGCGCAGGCGTGGCACTGGACCTGGGAGCGCAATGGCGGGCCGCAGCTCAACCGGCGCTTCATGCGGGCGGCGGGCCGTCCGATGACCGGCTACGACTGGGCTGCCTGGGTGGCGGTCAAGGCCATTGCCGAGAGCGTGGCGCGCCTGCCCAGGGCCGGGTTTGCCGGACAGGCGCAGGCGCTTGCCGCCGGGCAGGTGGTGGTGGACGGCTTCAAGGGGCCGCCACTGTCGTTCCGCCGCTGGGACCGCCAGCTGCGCCAGCCGGTGTTGCTGGCCCACCCTGACGGCGTGGTCGGCATGGCCCCGGTGGACGGCGTGCTGCATCCGAAGAACAACCTCGACACCCTGGGCGCCGATGAAGCCGACACGGCGTGCCGGGCCCCATCCGCGTAGCGCACCCATGGCCTCCCTCCTGATCCATCGCTGGCGCGCGCTGCGCGCGGTTTGCGGGCGCGAGCTGCGCAAGTACCTGCGCCAGCCCGGGCGCCTGCTGTCGTCGCTGGTGCGCCCGCTGCTGTGGCTGCTGGTGTTTGCCGCGGGCTTCCAGAACGCGCTGGGCGTCGCCATTGCGCCGCCCTACGACACCTACATCGAATACAAGGTCTACGTGGCGCCCGGGCTGCTGGGAATGATCGCGCTGTTCAACGGCATGCAGTCGTCGCTGGCCATGGTGTACGACCGCGAGATGGGCGTGATGCGGCTGCTGCTGACCGCGCCGCTGCCGCGAGGCTGGCTGCTGGCTTGCAAGCTGGCGGCGGGAACGGTGCTGTCGTTGCTGCAGATGGCCGCGTTCCTGCTGGTGGCGATGGCCTTCGGCATCCGCTTCGAGTCCCTGCACCTGCTGGCGGCGACGGGCGCGATGGCGCTGGCCGCGCTGATGCTGGGCGCGCTGGGCCTGCTGCTGTCGGTCCATGTGCGCCAGCTCGAGAACTTTGCCGGCACCATGAACTTCGTGATCTTCCCGATGTTCTTCATCAGCTCGGCGCTGTATCCGCTGTGGAAGCTGCAGGAGTCGGGCGCGCAGGTGGTGTACCAGCTGGCCCGCTTCAATCCCTTCACCCACGCGGTCGAGGCGATCCGCTTTGCCCTGTACGGGCAGGTGGCGCCGCTGAGCCTGGCGGTGGTGGCGGGCAGCGCGGTGGTGTTCTTCGCGCTGGCGCTGCAGGGCTACGACCCGCAGCGCGGCATGGCGCGCCGGGGGCAGCAGGCATGAGGCGGCGGACGCGGGGCATGGTCCTGTTGATGGCGGCAGCACTGGGCCTGGCCAGTCCGGCGGTAGCGGCTGCCGTGGCAGACGGCGCCGTCATCGCGCACAGCGATCCGCTGCAGTCGCCGCAATGGGCCTGGATCCACAAGGAGCTGCTGCAGGCTGGTCCGGTGGTGTTCGACAGCCGCGTCAGGGTGACCGGGCCGGCGTTTGCGGAAGACCCCATGCGCGTGCCGATCGCCTTCGATGCCTCGGCGCTGGGCGAAGTGGATCGCATCGTGGTGGCGGTGGACCGCAACCCGATCCGCGAGGTGCTGGCGTTCGAACCGCTGCGGGTGCGCCCGTCGCTGTCGTTCCGCTTCAAGCTGGAACAGGCATCGCCGGTGCGGGTGGCGGCGCGCACGCGCGATGGCACCTGGCATGTCGGCAGCGTGCTGGTCGATGCCGGCGGCGGGGGCTGCACGGTGCCCGGCGCCACGCGCCGCGACGGCAGCTGGAGCCGCACGCTCAACCGCGTGGACGCGCGCGTGTTCCCGGGCTTCGGCGGGGCCGCGGCGCGCGTGCGGCTGCGCGTGATGCATCCGATGGATACCGGCCTGGCGGCGGGCATCCCGGCGTTCCATATCGAGACCCTGGTCCTGGCCGACGCGGCCCGGCAGCCGCTGCTGCGACTGACGCTGCATGAGCCGGTTGCCGAGAACCCGATTTTCTCCTTCGACCTGCGCGATGCCGTGCCGCCGGGCATGACGGTGGCCGGCCACGACAACAACGGCAACCGCATCGCGGCGCGGGTGCCTCCATGAAGCGACGATTGCTACTGTGGTTGCTGCTATGCCTGGCGGGACAGCCCGTGCCGCCGGCATTCGCCCAGCAGGCCGCGCTGCAGCCTCCTGACTACCGCCTGGCCCCGCGCGAGATCGCCGCGGGCGTGTGGCTGCTGGAAGGCGCCAATGCCGACTTCGCGCCCGGCAACGGCTGCAACATCATCAATACCGCGTTTATCGACACCGGCGACGGCGTGGTGGTGATAAACACCGGCCCGTCGCGGTTGTATGGCGAGCAGCAGCGCAAGGCGATTGCATCGGTCACGGCCGCCCCGGTGCGGCTGGTGCTGAACCTGAACCTGCATCCCGACTATTTCTTCGGCAACCAGGCCTATGCCGATGTGGGCGGCAGCGCCCTGGCCGGCACCATCGACGGGGCGCGGCGCGAGGGCGCCGCTTATGCCGACAACCTCTACCGCTTGTGCGGCGACTGGATGCGCGGCACCGAGCCCGCGCCGGCTGCCCACGCGCTGGCGCCGGGCCGGCGCACGATCGGGCGCCATACGCTGGAGCTGGTGCGCCTGGACGGCCATACCAGCGACGACCTGGTGGTGCTGGACCACAGCGCGGGCGTGGTCTTTGCCGGCGGGCTGGTATTCCGGCAACGCATTCCGACCACGCCGCACGCGGATATCGGCCGCTGGCTGGCCAGCCTGGACCGGCTGCAGGCGCTGCTGGCCGACAGCGGGGCGCGCGTGCTGGTCCCCAGCCACGGGCCAGTGCCTGCGGCCGGCGGCGGCACAGAGGCCATCGCGCAGACGCGCGGCTACCTGCAATGGCTGGATACGCGCCTGCGCGAGGCCGCGGCGCAGGGGCGGGACCTGGCCGAGGTCATGGCGATGCCGGTGCCGCAGCCCTATGCGCACTGGGCCGCGATGCCCGCGGAGTACCTGCGCAACGTAGGACATCTCTACCCGGCGCGCGAGGAAAGCGCGCTTGGCCACTGACGCTGGCCAGCCGTGGCGGGCTGTTCAATTCTGGAGCAGCTGCAACGCAGTGTTGCGCGCTGGCACGGCTGGCATCACGCAACGGGGCCGCAACCGGCGTTCTGGTGCGGGGATGCGACTGGCATGGGAATTGCCAAAGGCATGTCTGGTGTGTGGCGCAGTGGCGCACCAGGGAAACCCAAAACAAGAGAGGAGATGGCAATGAGGACGTTACGAGCAGTGATGGCGGTTGCGGCTGCCGCGGCCAGTCTGGCCGCGCAGGCGGCAGTGACCGATGCCATGATCGAGAACGACGCAAAGAGCCCCGGCGATGTGTTGTCGTGGGGAATGGGCCCGCAAGGCCAGCGCTATTCCACGCTGTCGCGCATCAATACGAAGAACGTCGGGCAACTGGTGCCGGCGTGGTCGTTCTCGTTTGGCGGCGAGAAGCAGCGCGGGCAGGAATCGCAGCCGCTGATCCATGACGGCAAGATGTTCGTGACGGCCTCGTATTCGCGCATCTATGCGCTGGACGTGAAGACCGGGCGCAAGCTCTGGAAGTATGAGCACCGGCTGCCCGAAGGCATCATGCCGTGCTGCGACGTGGTGAACCGCGGTGCGGCACTCTACGACAACCTGGTGATCTTCGGCACGCTCGATGCGCAACTGGTGGCGCTGGACCAGAAGACCGGCAAGGTGGTGTGGAAGGAGAAGCTGGAGGACTATGCCGCCGGTTATTCGTACACGGCGGCGCCCATGATCGTCAAGGGCATGGTGCTGACCGGCATCTCGGGCGGCGAGTTCGGCGTGGTGGGCCGGGTCGACGCACGCGATGCCAAGACCGGGCAGCTGGTGTGGTCGCGGCCGGTGGTCGAAGGCCATATGGGCTACAAGTACGACAAGGACGGCAACAAGACCGAGAACGGCGTGACCGGCACCGCCAATGCAAGCTGGCCGGGCGAGACCTGGAAGACCGGCGGCGCCGCCACCTGGCTGGGCGGCACCTATGATCCGGCCACCGGGCTGGTGTACTTCGGCACCGGCAATCCGGGGCCGTGGAACAGCCATATCCGCAAGGGCGACAACCTCTACTCGGCCTCGACGGTGGCGCTGGATCCCGCCACCGGCAAGATCGCCTGGCACTACCAGAACACCCCGAACGACGGCTGGGATTTCGATGGCGTCAATGAGTTCGTGACCTTCGACCTGGACGGCAAGCGCATGGGCGGCAAGGCCGACCGCAACGGCTTCTTCTACGTCAACGACGCGGCCAGCGGCAAGCTGGTCAACGCCTTCCCCTTCGTCAAGAAGATCACCTGGGCCACCGGCATCGACCTGAAGAGCGGCCGACCGAACTACATCGCCGAAGGCCGCCCCGGCGACCCTGCCGCCGGCAGCGACGAGAAGAAGGGCAAGTCCGTGTTTGCCGCGCCGGGCTTCCTTGGCGGCAAGAACCAGCAGCCGATGGCCTACAGCCCGCAGACCGGCCTGTTCTACGTGCCCGCCAACGAGTGGGGCATGGATATCTGGAACGAGCCCATCAGCTACAAGAAGGGCGCTGCCTTCCTGGGCGCGGGCTTCACCATCCAGCCGCTGAACGAGGACTATATCGGCACGCTGCGGGCCATCAACCCCAAGAGCGGCAAGATCATGTGGGAGGTCAAGAACAGCGCGCCGCTGTGGGGCGGAGTGATGACCACCGCCGGCGGGCTGGTGTTCTGGGGCACGCCGGAAGGCTACCTGAAGGCGGCCGACGCCAGGACCGGCAAGGAGCTGTGGCAGTTCCAGACCGGCAGCGGCGTGGTGGCGCCCCCGGTCACCTGGGAAGAGAACGGCGAGCAGTACGTGGCCGTGGTGTCCGGCTGGGGTGGCGCGGTGCCGCTGTGGGGCGGCGAGGTGGCCAAGCGCGTGAACTTCCTGGAGCAGGGCGGCTCGGTGTGGGTGTTCAAGCTGCACAAGAGCTGACCTGGCGGGAGTTGACACTGTCCGGCGCACGCGCGCATCGCATCATGGGTGCGCCGCGTGCGCCGGGCGCGGTTGCAACAGGACGAAATGGGACGAAGAGAGACACAGGTATGAACAAGGAATGGATGGCGCTGGTGGTGGCTTCTGCGCTGCTGCCGGGCGCGGCACTGGCCGGCACGGCCGCCGACATGCAGGCCCTGGCCGACAAGAGCGGCTGCTTTTCCTGCCATGGCATGCAGTCAAAGCTGGTGGGGCCGGGGTTTGCCGAGGTGGCCGCCAAGTACAAGGGCGACAGCCAGGCGGCGGAGCGGCTGGCAAAGAAGATCCGCGAAGGCGGCAAGGGCGCGTGGGGGCGGATTCCGATGCCGCCGCATGGCAGCCTTGGTGAGGACGATGCGAAGAAGCTGGCGGAGTGGGTGTTGAGCGCCGGCTGAGGCCGGCGACTGTCGGAGGTGTCAGGAATTCTGTGTGCTGAG
>NZ_JFJW01000167.1:0-24659 GCF_000611125.1 Cupriavidus sp. SK-4 | reverse complement strand
AAGGCCGAGGCTTGCCGCGCACCTGGTCAAGCGGTGACAAGCCTGGATATTGCGGAAGTGGCCCGGCACGCAGGCGTGCCGGCCTCGACGCTGCGGTACTACGAGGAAATGGGGCTGATCGCTTCCATCGGCCGGCGCGGGATGCGGCGCGTGTTCGATGCCGGCGTGCTGGAGCGGCTGGCGCTGATTGCACTGGGGCGTGCCGCCGGTTTCTCGCTGGATGACATCGCGCAGATGTTCTCGCCACAGGGCCAGCCGAACATCGACCGGCAGGTGCTGGCGGCCAGGGCGGATGAACTGGACCGGACCATCCGCAAGCTGACGGCGATGCGCGACGGACTGCGGCATGCGGCGGTTTGCCCGGCGCCAAGGCATATGGAGTGCCCGACGTTCCAGCGGATTCTGCGTGCGGCGTCGTCGGGGGCGATTGGTGGGCGGCGGGATCACGCCTCGGGGCCTCCCGGTGGCCCCCATTAAGAGTCGAAAGATCCTCTTGGTGGGCGTGTGCGGAGATTGCATTGATATTCCCCGCGGAATTTGCGGTGAATAATTGGCGCATGCGGAGTAGTTGCCATAATCTCCGCATGAAACGCGGAGAATGGCTCTATATCTGGCAATCGCCTGACTGGCCACAATTCCACTACGACCTGGCAGCGCTGGCTCGGCCGCTGGCTGATGTGACACGCGCCCAGGGCATGCTCCTGGGCCGCCTTGCCGATGTAGGAATGGCCTTGCGGGGCGAGGCCAGCCTGACCGCGCTGACCGAGGACGTGGTCAAGACCAGCGAGATCGAGGGCGAACGGCTCAATGCAGATTCAGTTCGGTCTTCGCTTGCGCGCCGGCTGGGCGTGGACATCGGCGCGCTGGCACCGGTGGACCGGCATGTGGAAGGCGTCGTGGAGATGGTGCTGGATGCAAGCGGCCGCTGCAACGAGCCACTCAGCAAGGAATGGTTGTTCGGTTGGCACGGGGCGCTATTTCCTACCGGGTATAGCGGCATATCGCAGCTACGTGTCGCGGCATGGCGCGACGATGCCAAGGGGGCGATGCAGGTCGTGTCCGGCAGAAGCTTGCCGGCGTAGGGCGGATTGCCTTGACGTTGGCGATCACGGTGTCCATTGCCACATCGCCGGACACCACGGCCTTGACCTCGCCATCGCGGATCACGGGCGTGGCAAATGTCACCACCAGCTTGCCGGTGCTGGCGGCGACATAGGGCGGCGTAACCACCGGCTTGCCGGCTGCTGCGGCCTGCTTGTACCAGGGCCGGGCGGTCGGGTCGTAGCCGGGCGGGACGCCCTTCGGGTCGGAGAATCTGGAGGTCTTGTCGGCATAACCGACGTAGACCTTGGTGAAGCCGCCGGCGTCGGCCACCTGCTTGAGCGCAGCATCGGGTTCGGGCTGCAGCACGGTATCCTGCAGCGAGTGGATCATCTGGCTGTGCGAGGCCACCCAGTCGACGATGGCGCTGGTGTGGCCGCTCTGCACGGCCGCCAGGCTGCTGTCGATGGCGTCTTCGTTATGGCGGTTGGCGACGAACTGGTTCAGCGCCGTATTGATGGCGAGCGCGGCGATGACGATGGCCACGCACAGGGCCCCGATCCGCGCGCACGGATGGTAATGAACATCAGGGGAGATCCTTCGTAGGGAATCGTTGGGGGGCGTTTATGTGTGTGTGGGATTTCCCCCCCCCGCTGTATGCGGACTGTATACGGAGCGGGTGCGCGCGACTTGAGGTAGGCAGGCGAAATCCGGTCGAATGCGATCAGGTTGACGACACAACGCGCCAATTGGTGCGCGATAGTGCCCTCGGGCGGCTCGGGAATGCGCACTGGTGGATCTGAAATTCGTAACGTGAATGCACGCAGGAGTGGGTTTCGGCGTGATCAGACGCCTCATCCGATGCGTTGCAATACAAGCGGCGTTGCAACGCAGCGGTGATTGCCGATGCGGGCGTTCATGAGCGTGATGGCAGCCGCAGCAGAACGCTTGCCGCAGCGCATCCGACGGCGGCTTGGGCAAAAGTACATCTGTCGTCAAGCGTTGCTGATCAGTCATGCAGACAAGCTAACGACTTTTTCACAACGTATTACAAAGATTTACAGCCGTTATGCGATCGGCAACATATGCTCCGATCAACTCACAAATAACCCAAACGGAGAGCCTACCGTGTCAGTCCTTTCTTTGACTTCCGCGCCGATGCGCGTGCTTGCCCTGACCGGTGCCCTGGCGCTGGCAGCCTGCGGTGGTGGTGGCGGCGATGATGGCGGCGGGCAAGGGACGCTCAAGGTCTCGATGACCGATGCGCCGGCCTGTGGCTTCAACAATGTCTTCGTGACCGTCAACAAGGTGCGCGTGCACAGCAGCGCCAGCGCCGAGACGAGCGCCGGGGGCTGGGTCGATATCGACGTCGTGCCCGCGCGCAAGATCGACCTGCTGTCCCTGACCAACGGCGTGATGACGGTGCTTGGCCAGGCCGCGCTGCCTGCCGGCAACTACCAGCAGGTGCGCCTGGTGCTCGATGCCAACCGTGGCGGCGGCGCCGGTGCGCTGGCCAACTCGGTGGTGCCCATCGGCGGCACTGAGCAGACGCTGGATACGCCGAGCGCGGTGCAGTCGGGCATCAAGATCAACCGGCCGTTCACCGTGGCAGCGGGTACGCTGACCGACCTGGTGCTGGACTTTGACGCGTGCAAGTCGGTGGTCACGCGCGGCAATGGCACCTTTGGCCTGAAGCCGGTGGTGACGGCGATCCCGATGACCGTCAGCGGTGAAGTGAACGGCGTGGTCAGCGGGGCACCGGGCGCGCGCGTCTATGCCGAGCGCAACGGCGTGGTGGTGAAGTCGACGGTGGCGGACGCCAACGGCAACTTCAAGCTGTCACCGATCGAGCAGAGCAGCACGGCCGGCCCGGTTGACGTGGTGGTGGTGCCGGGCTCTGCCAATGGCAAGGCGGCGGGCATTGTGCGCGGCGTGCCAGTGGTGGTGGGCACGCCCACGGCGATCTCGACCGCGGCGGCGCCGATGTCGCTGCCGGCGTCGACCTATCGCCGGGTTTCGGGTACGGTCACGCCGGCTTCGGCCGAAGCGACCCTGCGCGCGCTGCAACTGGTCAGTGGCGGCAATTTCGAGATTGCGGCGACGGCTGCCGCCAGCGATACCGGCGCCTACAGCATGTTTGCAACCGAACCGGCACTGCCGGTGGCCGCGCCGCTGATCGGCACCTACCAGGCCGCGCTGCCGATTCCGCTGCAGGCGGACGGCGCCGCCGCGGGCAAGTACAGCGTGCAGGCCACCAGCGCCACGGGTACGGTGCAGACCAAGCCGGCGGACGTGAACGTCGCCGACGCCGTGGTGAGTTTCTCGTTCTGATTCCGGGGGACCGGGAACGAAGCCGGTAGAGGGCCTGGCCCTCTTCCGGCTTTTTTTGTTGGCCAGGGGCCCGGTTGCGCCGCCACCGTCTGGCGCAGTTTCCCGCTAGACTGCCAGTCTCGCGTTTCGGGAGATCGCGCCATGGCAGCACGCACCGCGGCGAAGGCCGCATCCAAGCCTGCAGCAACGTCTGAGGCCACATCCAGGGCCAGGTCACGCAAGGCCTCCACGTCCGCCGAGCCGGTGCGGGTTGGCATCGGTGGCTGGAATTTCGCCCCGTGGCGCGACAACTTCTATCCCGCCGGCCTGGCACAGGCACGTGAGCTGGCCTATGCCAGCCGCCACCTCAGCGCGATTGAAATCAACAGCACCTACCACGGCACGCAGAAGCGCACCTCGTTCGCCAAATGGCGCGACGAGACGCCGGATGATTTCGTGTTCGCGGTGAAGGCCCCGCGGTTTGCCACCAACCGGCGCGTGCTGGCCGAGTCCGGTGAATCGATCGAACGCTTTATCGACAGCGGCATTGCCGAGCTTGGCCGCAAGCTGGGTCCGGTGGTGTGGCAGTTCGCGCCGACCAAGCAGTTCGATGCGGAAGACTTCGAGGCCTTCCTGCAGCTGCTGCCGGACTCGGTGGAAGGCGTGAAGCTGCGCCACGTGCTGGAGGTGCGGCACGACAGCTTCCAGGCGCCGGACTACCTCAAGCTCGCGCGCAAATACAAGGCCGCCACGGTCTTTACCGATTCGCCCAAGTTTCCGTCGATGGCGGATCTCACTGCAGACTTTGTCTATGCTCGGCTGATGGCCAGCAGCGAGAAGCTGAAGGCCGGCTACGCGCCCAGGGACCTGGATGCGTGGGCTGAACGGGTGCGCACGTGGGCGCAGGGCCACCAGCCAGCCGACCTGCCGACGGTGGAAGACCGCAAGCCCGCCGCGCGCAAGCGCGAAGTCTTTGTCTTCTTTATCAACGGCGCCAAGGAACGCGCGCCGGCCGCGGCGCAGGCGCTGCTGGAGCGGCTGGACTGGACGCCGCCGGCCGATGACTGACGGATCGACATCCCTGGATCGCTATAATCGCGCATGAACTCGACCCCCGCCCAGCCGCAAGCCGGCACCGCTTTTTCCACCCTGCCGCTGTCGCCCACCATGCTCGCCACGCTGGCGCAGCTTGGCTATGACGAAATGACGCCGATTCAGGCGGCCAGCCTGCCGATCACATTGGCGGGCCAGGACCTGGTGGCGCAGGCGAAGACCGGCAGCGGCAAGACCGCCGCCTTCGGGCTGGCGCTGCTGCACCGGCTCGATCCGCGCCGCTTCGACGTACAGGCGATGGTGCTTTGCCCCACGCGCGAACTGGCCGACCAGGTCACGCAGGAAATCCGCCGCCTGGCGCGCGCCGAAGAGAACATCAAGGTGCTGACGCTGTGCGGCGGCTCGCCGATGCGCCCGCAGGTCGACAGCCTGATTCATGGCGCACATATCGTGGTGGGCACGCCCGGACGCATCCTGGATCACATCGACCGCGGCAGCCTGGACCTGTCCGGCATCAACACGCTGGTGCTGGACGAGGCCGACCGCATGCTCGACATGGGCTTCTTCGACGACATCGCCTATGTGGCCAGCCGTTGCCCGAAGGACCGGCAGACGCTGCTGTTCTCTGCCACGTATCCGCCCGGCATCGACAAGCTCAGCCACCGCTTCCTGCGCAACCCGCAGTCGACCAAGCTGGAGGCTACGCATGACAACAGCACCATCCGCCAGCGCTTCTATGAAGTCGAGGAAGGCGAGCGCCTGAACGCAGTGGGGCGCCTGCTGGACCACTTCCGGCCGGTCAGCACGCTGGCGTTCTGCAATACCAAGGCGCGCTGCCGGGAGCTGGTGGAACTGCTGCGCGCGCAGGGCTACCAGGCGCTGGCGCTGCACGGCGAGCTGGAGCAGCGCGAGCGCGACCAGGTGCTGGTGCAGTTTGCCAACCGCAGCTGCTCGGTGCTGGTGGCCACCGACGTGGCCGCGCGCGGGCTGGATATCGCGCAGCTCGAGGCGGTGATCAATGTCGAGATCACGCCCGATCCTGAAGTCCACGTGCACCGCATCGGCCGCACTGGCCGCGCCGACCAGGAAGGCTGGGCCTTCAGCCTGGTCAGCATGGACGAGATGGGCCGCGTGGGCAACCTGGAGCAGCACCACGGCGGCGAATTCGAATGGCACCCGCTGGCCGACCTGAGGCCCGCCAGCAACGAACGCCTGCTGCCGCCGATGGTGACCTTGCAGATGCTGGGCGGCCGCAAGGAGAAGATCCGCCCCGGCGATATCCTGGGCGCGCTGACCGGCGATGCCGGCTTCACCAAGGAGCAGATCGGCAAGATCAATGTGCTGGAGATGTCGACCTATATCGCGGTGGAGCGCAGCATCGGGCGCGAGGCGGTGAAGCGGCTCAATGCCGGCAAGGTCAAGGGCAAGAAGGTGAAGGTGCGGATGCTGACGGAGTGAAAGACGGGCCCCATGCGGGGCCCGTTCTGCTTTTACCCCACGACCACCACGTACCCCTCCTGCGGCGCGCCGCTACCCGCCGCCAGACGCGCGATCCGTGCCTGCGCGGCTTCGAACCCCCGTTCCTCCACCAGCGCCAGCCAGCGATTGGCCGGATCGCGCGCATGGTCGATAAAGCGGCGCTGCGCCGCGTTGAAGCGCCGGTTCACTTCCTGCGGTCCCCAGTCGGCATTGCGCTTGCGGATCTGCACCGGCGCGAAATAGAACTCGGGCCTGGGCCCGGGCAGGTGCAGGTCGCGCAGGAAGCCGGTGTTCTGCGCCGAGCCCGCAAAGCAGTCGTACACCAGGCTGTCACCGAAATGCGCATGCACGCGCGCGCGCAGCGATTCATCGCCGGAGAAGTCGACATAGAGCGTGGGCTCGTCCACCGGCACCGATGCCAGTTCGTCATAGGTGACGGTGCTGTCGTAGCAGCCAAGGTCTTCGACAAAGGCGCGGTTGCGGGCCGAGGTCAGCCCGGTCAGCGTGATGCCGTCGAGGTCGCGCAGGCAGAAGGCGGTGCCATAGGCCGTCTTGCTGGAGGCGCTGGACACCACTAGCCGCCGTGCGCCGAAGAAGCGGTTGTCTTCCAGGAAGTCGGCCAGCATGAACGAGGTGATGAACAGCGGCCGGTACAGCATCTGGTAGTGCTCCAGCTCCGGCGCGTAGGCGGTGTCGTTCTGCACGCGGGTGTACTGGTTGTAGGCCGAGGTCAGCCGGACGCGGTGCGCCGCGGCATCGTAGAAGCCGCGCGCGGTCACGCGCTCGGGCTGCATGCGGAGATGGCTGGCGATGGGGAAGTAGCCGTAGAAGCGTTCGCCGGGGGCGATGCCGTCGACGCCGGTGGCCACCACATCGGCAAAGCCCCACACCGGCATATGGCCCCACTGTGGCTGGCCGGTGGGAAAGAAATCCCAGTACTGCATGGCTTCGCCGAAGGCGGCGTAGGTGATGTTGTTGGTGGTCAGGGCAAAGCGATCCAGGCGCAGCAGCACTTCGCCGGCCGCGGCGGTGGCGGGTTCTTGCACGGCTTCCAGCCGGCTTTCGTTTAGGGCATCCTTGCGGCTGAACAGCCGCGTGATGGCAAGGGTCGGTTCAGTTGCTGCCATGTCTTTTCTCCTGGTTCGCGGCCCGTCCGTCCGGCGTGCAATGTTCGCCATGACTTCCGTGAGGCCGATGCCAAGAATCTATCGCCGCGCCAACGCCCCCGGGTTCGGAAACGAAGCGCCCGCCGCCAGCGACCTGAAACGGCCCGCCACGCCGCGCAGCAAACCGCTCAAGCGCCCTTCGCAGCAGCGCGCGCACTTCACCGTCAACGCCATCTACGACGCCTTTGTTCGGATCTGGCGCCGCGATGGCTGGGACGGCGTGACCACGCGCGCGGTGGCGCTGGAGGCGGGGTTCTCGGTGGGCACGCTGTACGAGTACTTTCCCAGCAAGGAAGCGCTGGCGTCGGGCTATGTGCGCCACACGGTCGAGAGCATGCTGACGCGCATCGACACCGAGGTTACGCAGCGAACCGATGCCGACTGGCGCACCCGCGTGCGGCGGCTGGTCGCCATCGCCTGCGGTGCGGACGACGAGGCCACGGGCATCGTCTTCGATGCCGACATCATCGGGCTGGAGCCGCGCATCGCCGAGCCCAAGCACCACCGGCGCGTGTTCGAAGAGTTCTGCGAGGCCTGGCGCCGGGCGCTGTGCGCTTGTCCCGACTTGCCTACGGCCCCGGATGCCGCGAAGGTGCAGGCACTGGTGCTGGCGGTCTGGGGGGCGCGCCGCTATCGGCTGCTGCTGCAGGGCGCGGCGCTGCAGCCGGCGCAATGGGTGGCCGAGATGCAGGCGCTGTGCCTGGCGGCACTGGACGGAAAAGAGACCGATGCGCAACTTTGACCAGGCGGCTGCCATTCGGGCGTCACAACCTTGCTTACAAAGATTCGCGTAAGTCACCCTGTAACGGCGGGCGTTACTTTGCTACTCTGATTGCATTGGCGCCCAAGCAGGCACCGCCAGCCGCATTGCATTGTCGACCGAAAAGGAGTTGGTGATGAAAACCGCACGCCAGGTTCTGGAGTCCAAGCCGAGTCAGGCCATTTACAGCGTCCCGCCCACGGCGACCGTCTATGCCGCGCTGCAGCTGATGGCGGAGAAAGGCATCGGCGCGCTGCTGGTGATCGAGCATGGCGCGATCCAGGGGATCGTGAGCGAGCGCGACTACGCGCGCAAGGTGATCCTGATGCAGCGCACCTCGCGCGAGACGCTGGTGCGCGACATCATGACCAACGCGGTGATCTACGTCGGCGCCAGCCAGACCACCGACGAATGCATGGCATTGATGACCCGGCACCGGCTGCGCCACCTGCCGGTGATGGAGGGCGAGGAGCTGATCGGCATGCTGTCGATCGGCGACCTGGTGAAGGACATCATCTCCGAGCAGCAGTTCATCATCGAGCAGCTGGAGCATTACATCACTGGCGGCGGGCGTTAGGCCTGTCGTGTTCGGGGGCCAGGTCGCACGGGATGCGCCCGCCCCGTCCACTAGCCCAGCGTGCCGAACTTCACCCCGTGCGCCGCCAGGTAGCGCCGGTACGCACCTGCCAGCTTGTCCGCCGGCTGCGGCACCTCCACGCCGGTGCGCAACGGCAGGCGGCGCGGCTGCTGCGATTCCACGATCGGCTTGTCCTGCAGGAAGATGGTGTCCTGGAATTCGCGCAGGCTGGCGTCGTCATCCCCCGTCACCAGTGACATCACGAACCACACGCGGCTCGATTCCTCGTCCCGCGGGCCGATAAACAGCGCGATGGCGCCGCGATGGTTGTCGCCAAGGTCGGGCACCTTGGTCAGGATCGCGGCATAGGGCGCGACCACGCGGTATTCATACTCGACCATGGCTCCGCCGGCGGCGCTGGCGTGCGCGCGCGGCTGCCAGGCGCGGCAGCCGATGGTGCGCAGCGCGTCGGGCTTGCGCGCATCGCCGATGGCTTCCACTTCATAGGGCGGCACTTCGGTGTGCGCCGGGTCGCCCAGGTAGCCGTCGTGGACATAGCCGAAGTGCGCCATGTCGAGGAAGTTCTCCACCAGCCGTGGTGCCGAGGTGGCAACGTCGTAGGGGCCGCAGACCACGTGGCGGCATTCGGCGTCGTCGTACTCGGGGAAGGGCGGCAGTTCGGGCACGGCCTCGGTGCCGTCGCCGCCAAGACGTACCCATAACAGCCCGTAGCCCTCGCGCACCGCGTGCGTGGTGGCGCAGGCGCGCGGGGCGGGCACCAGTTCCGGGTGGGCGGGATAGCGCGTGCAGCGCCCGCCGGATGCAAAGCGCCAGCCGTGATAGCCGCAATGCAGCAGGCCGTCGCGCACGGCGCCCAGCGTGAAAGCCGCGCCGCGGTGCGGGCAGCGGTCGTCCCAGGCGTGCCAGCCGTCGGCGTTGCGCCACAGCACCAGCGCGCGGCCAAAGAGCCGGGCTGGGAAGGGGCCGTCACCGCGGGCCTGTTCGATCGCCAGCACGGGGTGCCACTGGCCCAGTTCCGGCCCGGCCGCATCGGGGGCCTGACCTCTTGCTTGTCGTGGGGTCTCGGTCATGACGAAATCTTACCTTCGATAGCGGTGATGTGATCTTGCATCGACTGTGGTGCCCTGATCGTGTCGCGCAAGTGACGTTTCAATCGCCTGCGTCGCAAGCGCGATATTTGCTGGCCGCATATAATTATGCGTTCACTGAATTAGGCCAGCCGCGACGGCATCACGCCCCCTCTCACGCGGTTCCCGACCGATATTCCCTGCATTTGACGTTGCTTTCACCGCACATTGCTGCGGTCTCATGCCTGCCCATGTCTTCACCCTCTTCTGCAGCATCCGCCCGGGACATCACGCCGGCCCTGCCCGCCCACGACCATCGCGCCGTGATGCGGGTGATCGGCGGCATCGTGCTGTGCATCCTGCTGGCCGCGCTCGACCAGACCGTGGTGATCCCGGCGGTGCCGGCGATCGCCAATGACCTGAACGGCTTCAGCCACCTGTCGTGGATCGTGACGGCGTACCTGATCGTGTCGACGGTGACCACGCCGCTGTACGGCAAGCTGTCGGACAGTTTTGGCCGGCGGCGCCTGCTGATGGTGGCGATCGCGCTGTTTATCGGCGCCTCGGTGGCATGCGCGCTGGCGCAGACGCTGGGCCAGCTGATCCTGTTCCGCGCGCTGCAGGGCGTGGGCGGCGGCGGCCTGATGTCGCTGGCGCAGGCGGCCATTGCCGATGTGGTGGCGCCGCGCCAGCGCGGGCGCTACCAGGGCTACCTGGCCACGGTGTGGGCGGTGGCGTCGATCGCCGGGCCGCTGGTGGGCGGCTGGGTCTCTGACCATATGTCGTGGCGCTGGCTGTTCTGGGTCAACGTGCCGCTGGGCCTGCTGGCGATGTTCATGTGCTACCGCGGGCTGGCCATGCTGCCGCCGCGTGGCGGGCGTGCGCGCGTGGACTGGCCGGGGGCGCTGCTGCTGGCGGTGGCCATCGTCGCCTTCCTGCTGGCGATGAGTTGGGGCGGCGACGTCTACGACTGGCTCTCGCCAGAGCTGGGCGCCCTGCTCCTGGCCGCCGTGGCCGCCGTGGTCCTGCTGACCTGGCAGGAGCGCCGCGCCGCGGACCCGATGCTGCCGCCGCGCCTGTTTGCCAACCGTGCCTATGTGATGGGCGTGGCCGCCTCGGCGCTGGCCGCGCTCGATATCTTCCTGTGCATCTTTGCCCTGCCCCTGCACTTCCAGCTGGTGCGTGGCGCCGATGCATCGACCTCCGGCCTGCTGGTGATGCCGTTCCTGCTGGCCACCGTGGCGGGCAACTTTATCGTCGCGTGGTTGGCGCCCCGCGTGGGCCGCATGCGCGGCATCCTGACGGGCGGCTATATCGCTGCCGCGCTGGGGCTGATCGTGCTGGCGCTGGTGACCCCCGCGATGCCGTTGGCCGTGGTGCTGGCGGCGATGACGCTGGCCGGCGTGGGCCTGGGCATGACCATGGTGTCGACGCTGATCAGTGTGCAGAACGTGCTCGAGCGCCGCGATACCGGCGCCGGCACCGGCGCGCTGCTGGTGCTGCGCTCCCTAGGCAGTGCGATCGGTGGGGCGCTGGCTGGTACGCTGCTGACGCTGGAATTCCGCCATGCGCTGGCGGCATCGGGGGTCACGCAGGCGCTGGACCTGGGCGCGCTGCGCCACGGCAGCGAGGCCTTTGCGCAACTGTCGCCGTCCGTGCGCGCGGTGCTGGCGGGCGGCGTGGAGTCGGGCTTCCACCTGATCTTTGCCGCGGGCGCGGCGGCGGCGGTGCTGGCACTGCTGATCGTGCGCCGCATGCCGGACCTGGAGCTGCGCGGCAGCGTCACCGAACACGCCGCCACGCTGGCGATGGATTGAGCCGGCCTGCCGGAAAGCCGCTACCGGCGTAGACTATGGCGTACCCGATACAGCGAGCCGCCTTCCGGAGCCTCATCGCCATGACTCGTCGTTTCCCCTCGTCCGCCACACTCCGACAACTGCGCCCGGCCGCCCTCGCCGGCGCGCTGGCGCTGGCCGCAGCCGGCGCCGCGCTATTGCCGCACCCTGCCCGCGCCGCCGACAAGCCGGCCGCCGCGCCTGCACCGCAGGCAACAGGCGCCTGCCCGGCGTCGCTCAACTTCAAGTTCCCGCGCCTGCAGGATGAAGCCCCGCAAAACCTCTGCCAGTACGCGGGCAAGGTCGTGCTGGTGGTCAACACCGCCAGCTACTGCGGCTTCACGCCCCAGTACGAAGGGCTGGAGGCGCTCTACAGCAAGTACCGTGACCGCGGCCTGGTCGTGCTGGGCTTCCCGTCGAACGATTTCTCGCAGGAGCCCGGCTCGGAGAAGCAGATCGCGGACTTCTGCTACAACACCTACGGCGTCAAGTTCCCGATGCTGGGCAAGTCGCACGTGCGCGGCAGCGAGGCCAACCCGATGTACGCGCTGCTGGCGAAGGAAACCGGCACCGCGCCCAAGTGGAACTTCTACAAATACCTGATCGGCCGCAACGGCCAGGTGGTGGGCAGCTACAACAGCAAGACCACGCCTGACGACAAGCAGTTCGTCGCCAAGATCGAAGAACTGCTGGCCAGCCCGCGCTGACGCGCGCGACGCCCGGCCGGGGTGTACACCCCTGACGACAGTCCGGCCGCTGGGGGGCGCGTGTTCCCTCCCCCCATTGATTTGCATCAAGTTTGCAACGGGATTCGCTGAGTAACGTCGCCGCTTGCGACGAGCGGAGCGAGGCAATGGGAATCACGTTATACGACGCGGACGGGCACACCTGCCTGATGTTCACCGACCTGGTCGAGGAAGCGCATGGCGAAGCGGTGCAGACCAACCAGTTCCTGGTCGTCGACCATGGGCATGGCGCGCTGATCGATCCCGGCGGGCAGATGACCTACAGCGAGCTGTATCTCACCATCAGCCGCTACTTTCCGCCCAAGCAACTCGACTACGTGCTGGCTTCGCATGCCGATCCGGACATCGTCGCATCGGTCGGACGCTGGCTGACGGGCTCTGACTGCCGCATCTTGATTTCCAGCGTGTGGGCGCGCTTCCTGCCGCATTTCTGCCAGGCCGGCAAGACGGCCGGGCGCATCGTGACGATTCCGGATGCGGGCATGCATATCCCGCTCGGGCACAGCTCCCTGGTCGCGGTGCCAGCGCACTTCCTGCATTCCGAAGGCAATTTCCAGTTCTACGATCCGGTCAGCAAGATCCTGTTCTCGGGCGATCTCGGCGCGGCCATGACAGGCGCCAAAGCGGCCGGCACCACGGTGACGGATTTCGATGCGCATACTCGCCTGATGCTGCCGTTCCACCAGCGCTACATGAGCGGCAGCCGCGCGTGCCGGCTGTGGGCAGCCATGGCGCGGTCGATGGATATCGAATGGATCGTGCCGCAGCACGGGCCGTCGTTTCGCGGCAAGCACATGGTGGCGCGCTTTATTGATTGGATCGACGCGCTGGCGTGCGGGCTGGACCTGCTGACGCAGGACCACTATCGCGTGCCCGCACCCGCCATGCGCTGATCAGTCGCGCACGAGCCCTTCGGCGCGCATGGCTTCCTGCACCGCCGGCCGCGCGGCGATGCGCGACAGGTAGTCCTGTAGCGTGGGGTATGCCGTCAGCGGCATCATCAGCATGCGGGCCCAGCCGAGGATGGTGAAGCAGTAGGCGTCGGCCACGGTAAAGGTGTCGCCGGTCAGGTACTGGCGGCCCTGCAGGTGCTTGTCGAGCTCAGCAAAGCGCAGTTGCAGCTTGGCCTTGCAGGCCTCTACCGTGCTCTGCGCGGTTTCCTTGTGCCACAGCCACGGGCTGAAGACCTTGTGCAGTTCCGTTGAGACCAGCGTGATCCAGCCGGTGGCTTCCAGCCGCTCGCGCGTGCCCGCGGCGGGCAGCAGCGCGCGTTCGGGCACCAGGTCGGCGATGTATTGCAGCAGCGATGCCGCTTCGGTATGGCGCGAGCCGTCGTCGAGCTGCAGCAGCGGCACGTAGCCGCGCGGGTTGATGGTGTAGTAGTCGTCGGTGCCGTTTTCAGGCACGGCCAGCTTGTGGTGGAGCAGGTCGACTTTGGCCAGCGTGACCGGCAGGCCGGCTTCGCGCAGGGCGATATGGACGGCCATCGAGCAGACGCCCGGAGTGTAGTAGAGCTTCATTGCGATCCTGTAGTGGTTGCCTGGCCGCCACGCCATGCGGCGGCCGTGCAGCCAGTCTAGGATCGTCCCCCTTATGCAGCAATGCGCGTCCTTGCGGACGCGCATTGCAGATTTGCACAGGGCTCAGTTTGCGCTCGGTTGCGCTCAGTCGAGCAGCTTTGCCAGCGCCGGCGGCAGGCCGGCATTGGGCTTGCGCGGCGGCCGCGCGAAGCTGCCCTGCGTGGCGCTGCCGGCGCGCAGGGCCACCAGCGATTCGCAATGCCGCACCGCGCTCGACACGCCATCCACCACCGGCACCGGGATGCGCCCTTGCAGCGAGCGTGCCAGTCCCGCCAGCGGCGCGCCGGCGACGATGATCACGTCGGCGCCGTCCTGCTCGATGGCTTGCAGGGCAAGTTGTTCCAGCCGCGCGGCATGGTCTTCCTGCACGCTGCCGATATCGCGCAGGGGTTCCTGCAGCGAGCGCACGCTGGCCAGCCGCGACGACAGGCCGTTGGCCGCCACGCATTCGCGGTACCACGCCTGGATGCGGTGCGAGATCGCGATGATGGAGAAGCGCTGCCCCAGCAGGCAGGCGCTGGCCAGCGCGGCTTCGGTCATGCCGACGACGGGGACGTCGAACAGCTCTTTCAGCCCGGCCAGGCCGGGGTCGCCGAAAGCGGCGACCACCAGGCCGTCGAACTGGCCGGCGTGTTCCGCGGCGGCGCAGGCCGTGGCATAGCCGCCGACCAGCGCCTCGAAGCGGGTTTCGATATAGGCCACGCCGAAGGCCGCGGTGGCCATCTGCAGCGTGGTGGTGGCGGCGGCGGTGCGCCGCGCTTCCGCCTCGATCAGCGCCGTGACGGATTCGCTGATATTGGGATTGACGATCAGGAGTTTCATGGTCGGAATGGGTTGGCTGCGGGCGTGGCGATCAGCCCAGCATCGGCGCGCCCGCCGGCAGGAACTGCCCGCGTCCCGCCTGGGGTTCCTGGTACTGGCCATCGCGCACCAGCATCTCGCCGCGCGAGAAGCAATGCACCGGCCAGCCGGTCACTTCGATGCCTTCGTACGGCGTGTAGTCGACCGCGTGGTGCAGCGCGCTGTTGCGGATCTGCATGCGCTTGTTCGGGTCCCACAGCACGATGTCCGCATCCGCGCCGATGGCGATGGTGCCCTTGCGCGGATACAGGCCATACAGGCGTGCCGGCCGCCACGAGGTCAGCTCGACGAACTGGTGCAGCGACAGCTTGCCGCGCGCCACGCCGTCGAACAGCAGCGGCAGGCGCGTCTCGATGCCCGGCACGCCGTTGGGGATATGCTCGAACGAAGGCCGTTCGCCGCCCGGCTGCTTGCCTTGCGGGTCGTCATAGCGGAACGGTGCATGGTCTGACGAGAACACGCTGAACACGCCATTGGTCAGCGCGCGCCATACCGCGGCCTGGTTCTCGGGGTCGCGCGGCGGCGGGCTGCACACGCACTTGGCGCCTTCGTAGCCGTCGTCGCCGGGCAGGGCCATGTCGTCGGCGGTCAGGTACAGGTACTGCGGGCAGGTCTCGGCCAGGATCTGCAGCCCCCTGCCCTGTGCCCAGCGGATCTGCTCGATCGCTTCCTTGCCCGAGACATGCACGATCAGGATCGGCACGTCGACCAGTTCGGCAAAGGTGATGGCGCGGTGCGTGGCCTCGCGCTCCACCGCGGCGGGCCGTGCCAGGCCGTGGAAGCGCGGTGCGATGCGCCCTTCCCCGACCAGCTTGTCGGTCAGCCACGAGATGCAGTCGGCGTTCTCGGCATGCACCATCACCAGCGCGCCGTTCTGCTTGGCGACGTCCAGCACCGACAGCATTTCGCGGTCGGACAGCTTCAGGTCGTCATAGGTCATGTAGACCTTGAACGAGCTGTAGCCCTTGCGGATCAGCGCCGGCAGTTCATCGGCCAGCACCGCCGGCGTGGGGTCGGCCACGATCAGGTGGAAGGCGTAGTCGATCACCGCGCGGCCTTCCGCGCGGCGATGGTAGTCCGCCACGGCAGCCTTGAGCGAAGCGCCCTTCTCCTGCGCGGCAAACGGGATCACGGTGGTGGTGCCGCCGCACACCGCGGCGCGCGTGCCGGTGAAGAAGTCGTCGGCCATGCGCAGGCCATCGGGCATGGGCTGGTCGAGGTGGCAATGGCCATCGACGCCGCCGGGCAGCGCCAGCAGGCCATCGGCATCGATTTCGCGCGCGCCTTGCGGCAGCGCGTGGCCGAGCGCGACGATCTGCCCGTTGCGCACGCCGATATCGCAGCGGAAGCGGTCGGAGGCGGTGACCACGTCCGCGCGCCGGATCACCAGGTCAAGGCTGTCGTGAGCGGACATCGGCTTACTCCACTTCGCGGAACAGGCGGCCCCAGCCGCGCAGCTCACGCGTGTCCACGCCGCACAGGCGCAGCGACTTCCACACCACGGTGGAGATGGTGTCGTACAGCGGAATGCCGGTTTCGGCTTCAAGTTCCTCGGCCAGGTGCGCGGCTCGCAGGTTGGTGCAGAAGGTGGTGATGGCCTGCGGCTGGTGCTGGGCCAGGCCGCGCACCATGTCGCGGATGGTGTCTTCCTCGACCTCGGCGAAGCTGTAGTTCACATGCAGGTCCAGGTGGCTTTCGGCCACGCAGTGAAAGCCGCTGCGCTCGTAGTTGGCGATGATGCGCTGCTGCACGTCGTCCAGGTACGGCGTGGCCAGGCCGAAGTTGCGCGCGCCGGTCTTTTCCAGGATCTCGTTGAGCGCCAGCACCGAGGTGGTGGCCGGGATGCCGGTGGCTTCGGTGATCTGCTGGCACAGCGCTTCATCCTTGTCGAAGCCAAGCCAGCCGGAAGAAGTGCCGTTCCAGGCGATGACATCGACGCGCGCATCGGCCAGCAGGCTGGCGGCGGCCAGGATCTTGTCCAGGTTGAACTGGCCCAGGGCCTGGTCGCGCAGCGAGATCTCGGTCACGGTGAAGCGCGAGAAATGCGCGCTGACGTTGGGCACGCCGGCAACCATCGCGCTGGTGATGGGTTCGAGCGCAGTGTTGGAAGACGGCGTCAGCATGCCGAGGCGGATTTGCTTGGTCATTTTGCTTTTTGTCTCAGGAGTGGTTGCGAGGGCCGGGACATTGCCGGCCCTTTCGCGGGTTTTCGGAGTTCGGTGATCCGACGGGTCTTCAGACCGGGATCTTGGTCTCGTAGTCGATGGCGGTGGAAGCCAGCAGCAGGCCGACGCCAGCCGCGGCGAAGAACATCAGCGCCAGGAAGTACGAGCCGGTGAACTGCACGATCATGCCGACGATGATGGGCACCGTGATGCCGCCGATATTGCCGCCCAGGTTCATCACGCCGCCCAGGAAGCCGATCTTGTTGCGGGTGCCGAGCATCGACGGAACGCACCAGAACAGGCCGCACCAGCGCAGGAAGAACAGCGTCGACGACAGCAGCACGACCACCACGACCGGGTCGGTGACGTAGGCCACCGAGAAGATCGAGACCGTGGCCACCACGGCGGCGATGCCGAACAGCGTGCGCATCACCACATTGGGGCGGCCGCCGGCTTCCTTCCACTTGTCAGCGATCCAGCCGCCGATCAGTTCGCCGATAAAGCCGCTGAAGAAGATGATGAAGCTGGCGCCGCCCATCTGCTTGATGTCGAAGCCGTGCACCTTGTTCAGGTAGTTGGGCATCCAGGTCAGCAGGCCGTAGAACACGGTGTTGAAGCACATCCAGCCAGCGGCCATGCACCATACCGAGCGGTACTTGAAGAAGTCCATGGAGCGGCCCGACAGGTTGGCCGGCTCGGCGCGATGCTCATTGGCCTGGGCTTCCTCGATGTAGCGGGCTTCCAGTTCGTTTACGCCGCGGTGCTCGCGCGGGGAGTTGCGCACGTAGTACCAGGCCACGATGCCGGCCAGCACGGTGCCGACGCCGGCAACGATAAAGGCCAGGCGCCACGAACCCAGCGTGGCGATCAGCCACGTGATGATGATGGCGCCGAGCGCCGCGCCCAGCGGCGCGCCGCCGTCAAGCAGGGTGGCGCCGCGGCCGCGTTCGTTCTGGGTCATCCAGATCGCGTTGAGCTTGCCGCCGGCCGGGTAGATCGGCGCTTCGGCCGCGCCCAGGCCGAGCCGGGTCAGCAGCAGCGCGGTGGCGTTGGTGGTGAAGGCTGCCACGGCCTGGGCAATGCCCCAGAACACGGTGGCGCAGGCGATCACGATGCGCGGCTTGTACTTGTCGGCCAGCATGCCGCCCGGCACCTGCATCAGCGCATAGGTCCAGAAGAACGAGCTGAGGATCAGGCCCTGCATGGTGGGGCTGAGGTCGAACTCCTTGGCAATCAGCGGCATCGCCACTGACAGTGAGGCGCGATCGATGTAGTTGATCGCGATGAGGAACAGCATCATCAAAAAAATCTTCCAGCGAACGGAGGTCTTGGCCTCCGTGACCACTGTCGCCCGGCTTGTCGTCTCCATGACGGCGTCTCCTGTTTTAGTCCTTGGGTGAGGCAGTTCTGTTGGCGTTTTGCGCAACAGGCCGGAGTATAGGATACGTAATCTGTAATTACAACGTGTGTAAGTCATTGATTTTACGATGTTGCGCATGCACAATTTTGGTATGTGGTAGCCTTGTCATGGTGCATTCCCCCATTCTGGTGACGTCCGTGACACAAACGCTTTCCCAAACCACGCGCCTGCGCACGCTCGGCATGTCGGCCGAAATCGCCGCCCGGCTGCGCACCATGATCGAAGAGGGCGAACTGCCGCCCGGCGTGAGGATCGATGAACGGGCCTTCTGCGAGACCTTCGATGTCTCCAAGACGCCGCTGCGCGAGGCGCTGAAGGTGCTGGTGTCCGAGGGGCTGGTGCTGCACCGGCAGTACATCGGCTACCGCGTGGCGCCGCTGGACCTGGAGGAGCTGCGCGCCACCTTCGAGACCCTGCACGGGCTGGAGGCGCTGGCGGGCGAACTGGCCGCACAGCGCTTGGGCGCGGCGGCCATGGCCAAGCTGGAGCGGCGCCACCAGGCCATGATCGATGCGCATGCCGCGGGCCGGCGCACCGACTATTTCCGCATCAACCAGGAAATCCACCAGCTGATCATCGACGGCGCCGCCAATCCGGTGCTGGCCGGCGTCTATGCCGCGCTGATGAGCAAGGTGCACCGCGCACGCGGTGCGGCCAATGCCGATACCATCCGCTGGCAGGAGTCGCATGAGGAACACGAGGCCATCATGGCCGCGCTGCGCGAACCCGGCCGGCCACGCCTGGCGCAGGTGCTGCGCGCCCACTCCGAGAAGACCGCCACGGAAGTCCTGAGCGTGGTGGCGCAGACCCTGGCAGAAGCCGGCGCAACCGGCGTATCCGGCGCCACGCTCAAGAAATCCGCCTGAACAACCCCTGAAGACAACGACGACGATGAAACTGGTTCGAGTAGGCAAGCCCGGCGCCGAGCGCCCGGGCATGATCGATGCGCAAGGCCGCGTGCGCGACCTGTCCGGCGTGGTGGCCGATATCGGCGCGATGCAACTGGCGCCGGCGGCGCTGGCGCAGCTGGCGCAGGTGGACCCCGCGTCGCTCCCGGTGATCGAGGGCGCACGCTTTGGCGTGCCCTGGAGCGGAGTCGGCAAGATCGTGGCGATCGGCCTGAACTATGCCGACCACGCCGCCGAGGCCGGCATGCCACTGCCGGCCGAGCCGATCGTGTTCCTGAAGGCCAACAGCTCGCTGAATGGTCCCAACGACGCGGTGATGCTGCCGTTCGGCTCGGAAAAGACCGACTGGGAAGTGGAGCTGGGCGTGGTCATCGGCAGCACCGCGCGCAATGTCTCGCGCGAAGCGGCGCTGAACCACGTGGCCGGCTACTGCGTGGTCAATGACGTGTCGGAGCGCGAGTTCCAGATCGAGCGCGGCGGCACCTGGGACAAGGGCAAGGGCTGCGACACCTTCTGCCCGGCCGGCCCCTGGCTGGTGACGCGCGACGAAGTGCAGGACCCGCAGGCGCTGGGCCTGTGGCTGGAGGTCAACGGCGAGCGCGTGCAGGAGGGCAGTACCGCCACCATGGTCTTCGACGTGGCCACCGTGGTCAGCTATGTCAGCCGCTTCATGACGCTGCTGCCGGGCGACCTGATCGCGACCGGAACGCCGCCGGGCGTGGGCATGGGCTTCAAGCCGCCGCGCTTCCTGAAGGCCGGCGACACCATGCGCCTGGGTGTGGACGGGCTGGGCGAGCAGACGCAGCAGGTGGTGCCCTACGGCGAACGCTGAGGGCAGGGCAGTGGCATCGCGGCGCCCCCCCCGGGGGGGTACCGCATGCCGGCAGCGCTGCCGCGGGCGAATACGCGGTCCCCAATGGTTCCCCATCGATACGCTTTCACACAAAGCGTTTGGTTTCCATACAAAGCGTACGATTAGGGCAACAGTTCCGGTGCTGAAACGGGCCGGATTACATGGTTTTACAGGAAATCGCACACTTGGCGTTTCGCTCGCGTTTTCTGCGTGAAATACTGGTTGTACAGGTTTCGCCAGAGAGCAAAACACCATGTCTGAGCACGCCCCCGAAATCGAGTCCTATCTCGGCACCACCCTCACGGCGTCCCCTGCGTCGCCACTCAAGCACCGGTACTGCGCGTTGGCCGACACCCTGGACAGCCGCGCTGAACTCGAAGTCATCCGGCGCAATATCCACCAGCATCCCGAATTAGCCTTCGACGAGGTCCGCACCTCGGGCCTGGTCGCCAGCCTGCTGGAGACGTGGGGCTATACGGTCACGCGCGGCGTGGGCGGCACCGGGGTGGTGGGCACCTTGCGTTGCGGGGACAGCGGGCACAGCGTGGGCATCCGCGCCGACATGGACGCCTTGCCGATCCACGAACGCACCGCACTGCCATACGCCAGCGTCAACGCCGGCCGCATGCACGCCTGTGGCCACGACGGCCATACCGCGATCCTGCTCGGCGCGGCAAAACACCTGGCGCGCACGCGCAACTTTGACGGCACCGTGCACCTGATCTTCCAGCCGGCCGAGGAAATCGGCGCGGGCGGCGGCGCCGAGCGCATGCTGGCAGACGGGCTGTTCGAGCGCTTTCCCTGCGATGCGATCTTCGGGCTGCACAACCATCCGGGGGTGGAGCAGGGCACCTTCCTGTTCCGCTCGGGCCCCTTCATGGCGGCATGCGACACCGTCACCATCACCATCCGCGGCAAGGGCGGCCACGCCGCGCGCCCGCACCAGTCGGTCGACCCGATCCTGGTGGCAGGCAGCCTGGTGATGGCGCTGCAGTCGGTGGTGGCGCGCTATGTCGACCCGAACGAGACCGCGGTGGTGACGATCGGCACGCTGCACGCCGGCCACGCGCCCAATGTGATCCCGGACAATGCGCGCATGGAGATCAGCGTGCGCTCGTTCAACCCCGAGGTGCGCGCATCGGTGGAGAAGCGCATCCGCCAGCTCGCCACGTCGCACGCCGAGGGCTACGGCGCGGTGGCCGAGGTCGACTATGTGCGCGGCTACCCGGTGCTGGTCAACAGCGAGCGCGAGACCGAGTTCGCGCGCCAGGTGGCCGAGGAACTGGTCGGCGCCGGCAAGGTGGTGGACCAGGCCGCGCGCATCGCCGGCAGCGAGGACTTTGCCTACTTCCTGCAGCAGCGCCCGGGCTGCTTCGTGCGGCTGGGCAACGGCGCCAACCAGCCGCTGCTGCACAACGCCGGCTACGACTTCAACGATGAGAACCTGACCGTCGGCGCGGCCTACTGGACGCGGCTGGTGGAGCGCTATCTGGGGCGCTGACCGGCCTGGCGCCCCCGCTCAGCGGAAGAACGCACTTGGCGGCACGCCGAACTGCCGCCTGAACATGGTCGCAAACGCGCTCGGGCTGTCGTAGCCCAGGTCCAGCGCCACATCCACTACCTTGCTGCCGGCGGCCAGCTTCTCCAGCGCCGCCAGCAGGCGCGCCTGCTGGCGCCATTGCCCGAAGGTCATCCCGGTTTCACGTGCAAAGCGGCGCTGGATGGTCTTGGGATCCACCCCCAGCCGTGAACCCCAGTCCGCCAGCGTCAGCGCCGTATCGGGCGCGCCGGTGATGGCATCGCATATCTGCCGCAGGCGGTCGTCGGCCGGGCGCGGCAGGTGCAGCGGCAGCGACGGCACCAGCATCACTTCATCGAGCAACAGCCGCATCAGCCGCGCGTCGCGCGTGTCGGGGGCGTAGGGCAGGGGAATGTCGATCGCCGCCAGGATCAGCTCGCGCAGCAGTGGCGAGATGCCCAGCACGGTGCAGCGCTGCGGCAGGTCGGGCGCGGCATCGGGGCGGATATAGGCGGTGCGCATCTGCACCCGGCCGACCATGCGGATCCAGTGCGTGGTGCCGCCCGGCATCCACATGCCGCGCGTGGGCGGCACGATCCACTGGCCTTCGGCGGTGGCCACCACCATCACGCCGTGCACCGCGTGGATCAGCTGCGCGTGCGGATGCTGGTGTGGGTTGGTCACGTGGCCGGGCAGGTAGTCGGCGGCCATGGCGGTGACGGGCAGGGGGCTGCGGTCGAAGCGGACGTAGGGCGGGGGATCGGCGTAGGTGTCGCCCAGTGCCAGCGTCTCGGGCGTGGGGGCAGGGGGCGCATGGTGGTCGCGGCGGCGGGCCGCGCCGGAAGCAGAAAGGGGGCGAGGGGCGCGCGGCATGTCCTTTTCTCCAAGGTTGCGGACCTATTCTCGCAGGACAGGCGCCGGGGCGCCAGCTAGCATCGGTGCTCAGTTCCTTCCAGGCCGGCGCCCCTGCTGGCCGCTTTCCGTCTGTCGAGAGCCGCCAATGAGCACAACCATCGACTCCGCGCCTGCTGGCGCGACACCCTCCGCGACATCCCCCCAGGCCGGACGCACCGGTTTCCGCGTGCTGTCGGCGATCAGCTTCGCCCACTTCCTCAACGACATGATCCAGTCGTTGATCCTGGCGATCTATCCGATGCTCAAGGGGGGCTTCAACCTGAGCTTCACCCAGATCGGCCTGCTGACCATGACCTACCAGGTCACGGCGTCGCTGCTGCAGCCGGTGGTGGGCCTGTACACCGACAAGCATCCCAAGCCGCATTCGCTGGCCATCGCCATGGCGTTCACGCTGGCGGGCTTGCTGCTGCTGTCGGTGGCGCCGAGCTACGGCGTGCTGCTGGTGGCCGCGGCGCTGGTCGGCACCGGCTCATCGATCTTCCATCCGGAATCATCGCGCGTGGCGCGCATGGCCTCGGGCGGCCAGCACGGGCTGGCGCAGTCGATCTTCCAGGTGGGCGGCAACGGCGGCAGCGCCATGGGGCCGCTGCTGGCCGCGCTGATCGTGCACCGCCAGGCCAGCCTGGCGTGGTTCTCGCTGGCGGCGCTGGTGGGCATCGTAGTGCTGTGGCGCATCGGCGGCTGGTATGCGCGCCAGCTGGCGCAGGGCGCGCGCAAGCACAAGGCCGCCGGCGCGGTGGCCAGCCCGCTGCCCACGCGCTTGGTGGTGCGGGCCATGGTGGTGCTGATGGTGCTGGTGTTCTCCAAGTACTTCTACATGGCCAGCCTGACCTCTTACTACACCTTCTACCTGATGGAGCGCTTCGGGCTGGCGCGCCAGGACGCGCAGCTGCACCTGTTCATGTTCCTGGCCGCGGTGGCGGCGGGCACCATCCTGGGCGGCCCGATCGGCGACCGTATCGGCCGCAAGCGCGTGATCTGGGCCTCGATCCTGGGCGTGGCGCCGTTCACGCTGGCGCTGCCGCACGTGGGCCTGTTCTGGACCACGGTGCTGACCTTCATCATCGGCTTTATCCTGGCCTCGGCGTTCTCTGCGATCCTGGTGTTCGCGCAGGAGCTGATTCCCGGCAAGGTGGGCATGGTGTCGGGCCTGTTCTTCGGCTTTGCCTTCGGCATGGGCGGCATCGGCGCCGCGGTGCTGGGCGGCATGGCCGATACGCACGGCATCCGCGCGGTGTACGAGTACTGCGCCTACCTGCCGCTGCTGGGCCTGCTGACGGTCTTCCTGCCCGACCTGCGCGAGCGTCCGCAGCGGGCCTGACGCTCAGGCCGGTTCATTGTCTTCGCCGCCACCGCCCGGTGGCGGCTCGAACATGCGCAGCCAGCGGCGCAGCAGCGCGGCCAGCTGCGCGCGCTCCGTCGCAGTCAGGTCCGCCAGCAGGCGGTGCTCGTTGGCCACGTGCAGTTCCAGCGCGCGGTCGACGCGCTCGCGTCCGGCCTCGGTCAGTTCCACCAGCAGCCCGCGCCGGTCTTCCGGATTGGGCTGGCGCCGCACCAGCCCGGCCCGCTCCAGGTGGTCGAGCCGGTTGGTCATGGTGCCCGAAGTGATCATCAGCGAGCCAATCAGCGCGCCCGGCGACAGTGCATACGGCTGCCCCGCGCGCCGCAGCGTCGCCAGCACATCGAATTCCCACGGCTGCAGGCCGGTTTCCCCAAGCGCGGCTTCAATGGCCCGGCTGGTATGGCGGTTGAGCCGGCCCAGCCGGCCGATCACGCCCATCGGCGAGGCATCCAGGTCCGGGCGCTCACGCGCCCATTGGGCGAGAATGCCATCGACGTGGTCAGGCGTGTCTTCGGGTTTGCGGCGGGCAGTCATCCAGGAGCAGGTGTGCGGATACGCGGGTGGCAGGAATACCGAAGTATCTTGACATCAAACAATCGGCTTCGTAAAGTCTATTTATCTTGACGTCAAGAATATCGACATGAAGGCGATTGGATCTTCCTCCCTGGCCGCGACCGGCGGCGTGACCCTCAGGGACATTCTGCTGACCGGACTGGCCCCGGCGATCTGGGGCAGCACCTACCTGGTCACCAGCCAGTGGCTGCCGCCGGGGCAGCCGTTGCTCTCAGGCGTAATCCGCGCGCTGCCGGCCGGGCTGGCGATGCTTGCTTTCGGCCGTCAACTGCCGCGCGGCAGCTGGTGGTGGCGCGCGGCGGTGCTGGGCGTGCTCAACATCGGCTTCTTCCAGGCCATGCTGTTTATCGCCGCGTACCGGCTGCCGGGTGGCGTGGCGGCCACGGTCGGCGCGATCCAGCCGCTGATCGTGGTGGTGCTGGCGTGGGCCTGGCTGGGCGCGCGCCCGCGGCCGGCCGCCTGGCTGGC